>JAEOSP010000452.1 GCA_016840305.1 Candidatus Hodarchaeota archaeon | reverse complement strand
TGCGATCCGGTTCAACTTTGCGATATGTCCGTATGGAGTGTTTTGGAAAGTAATAGATAGTTGGAATCGATGATTCCCATCACCTCGTTCTTAGGGTCCACATCCTCGAGCTCGGAATACCCCGGATATGGTTCTTACCCATGGAACCGATTCCTACCACTCCTACCTTCAACATAACAATCCAAATCCTGATTCATTTTGGGAATAAGCTCAAAATTCTTTTATCATCATCAAAGCAAACCATGAATTGAGAAAAAAATCCATTTCTTCCCAACAGATTGAATTTCACTATGAATTCATCTGAAAATAATATCCCGCATGAAAACTCAACATCCTTAACTTTCAATGTAAGGTCATTAAGATAGGCACAGATGTGTCCTCCAATTCCTAATGGATATAATTTCTTTCCATTCATATATTCTAAACCAAGATAATCTGCAATTTCTGAATTGAACATACTGTAAGTAGCTCCTGAATCAACATATGCTCTCGTGAAAAATGTTTTATCTCCATAAATTAATTCAACGGGCTGTCTAATAATTCTAGATAATAATTGTTTCTCACAATGCGATATAATTTTTTGTGATAAAATCAAAGATAGTAAAGTAAATCGAAATCTATAAATAATGTTATTAGTTTGTAGATGCATGTCGATATGGCGTCCCATCAAAAAGATGGAGAATAAGGAGACCTTGTTTAAACCTTATTCTCAAGACCAACAAATTTTGATACCTACTGATATCAGAACCCTTATCACTGAAGGCCATGAAGTATTTCTCATCAACCAGATTTTCGATGAATACATTGACTGGTCAGATATTGGTGAAGCCGTCTCAATTCGAGGGGCTCGTGGTTATAATCCATTGATGATGTTGAAAATTCTTTTCTATGCATACTATAATGGCATACGAAGCAGCCGTAAAATAGAAGAATTATGTTATGTCGATATTAGATTTATGTTCCTTTCTGGAAATCAGAAGCCAGATCATGGAACAATCAATAATTTTAGAAAAGTGAATGAAAAGAAGATATCTGAAATATTTGTAAGTACAATAGATGTTGCAGAAGAATTTGGTTTAATCGGGCATAAAATTGGGCCAATTGATGGTACAAAAATTAAAGCAAATGCTTCGGTATCAAAAACAAGAACGAAGAAATGGATAGAGGAAAAGAAGGAGGAAATTGAAATTTATCTGAAGGTATCAAGTGAAATAGATGAGGAAGAGAATAAAACCTTCGGAGATCACTCTTCTACTGAAATACCTCAAGAATCCATCGATCGAAAAGAGGTATCGAAAAAGTTAAAGAAATTGAAGCATTTAAAAGAATGTGAGGAAAAGATGAATGACGAAGGAAAAGAGAAGATTAACACTACTGACCCAGAGGCTAATATAATGAAATTTGCAGATGGTTCGAAAAAGCCCGCCTATAATGTCCAGAGCATGGTGGACCATAAAAATCAGATAATAACTGCTATTCAAGTCACAGATGAACCAAATGACATACATCAACTGATACCCATGTTAGAGGAATCAAAGGAAAATTGTGGAAGACTACCAGAAGACATCCCAGCAGACTCTGGGTATTTCAGCTATGAAAATATCGAAAATGCAAAAAAGATGAATGCAAATATTTACATTCCTGATACAAGGTTTGAAATTGATAAAGAAGGAAAAGGGAAATACTTTAGCAAAGATCAATTTTGTTATGACAAGGAACAAGATCGATACATTTGTCCAGAGGGTAAAGAGATGGTTTTCAATCATGTACAGCGAGTGGCTACCAGAGAAGTGTTAAGAATTTACAAAGGAACGGCTTGTGAGAAATGTTCTGTGAAAGGCAAATGTACTAAGGCAAATTATCGGACAATTTCAAAGCATCCTAAAGAATATCTAAAGGTGGAAATGAGGAAAAAACTTCAATCTGAAGAGGGACAACAAATCTATTCGATGAGAAAACATATTGTTGAAACACCTTTTGGAGATTGGAAGGAGAATAATGGATTTCGACAGTTTTTCCTGAGAGGTAAAATAGGTGCGAAAATTGAAGCATATCTTTTTAGTGCAGTTCATAACATGAAAAAAATTGTTAGAAATTATTTAGGAGGTGATGATAAAATCCGTGTGAAACAGGTTAATGTAAAAGAACTTTCGACTGTTCAAACGAGTTTGAGGGGGATAGAGAGTAAGATATTTCATCCAATATTTGGGCAAAATATCGCCACTTTTTCTGAAAATCTTGCTCTAGCGGACTAATTCTTCATACTTTTTTTATTTTTTTTAATTTTCTTGGAATTTTGCATGAAAAGTGGAAAAATTATGGATTATGGTAGTGTTATAGTGGTTTAGTAAGGTGATTTTTTAGACAGCCCGTTAAGATTATTTTTTGTCGCTGCATAATCAATTATCTGTTTTGTCTTCTGGGTACAATTTTCGTGATCAGAGACCTCCATATTTGCATTTGGTTGGCCTTCTGGCGTTGGATTATGTCCATTTGCAAATAATACAATAATATGATCGTTGGAAGGATTGAAGCCTTCAATGCCGTCATCATCAAGATAAGCATAATCGTCTTTTAAGATGTCATAAAGAGTTACTAATTGGTTCCAATACCAATAATAATTTTTTTCAATATTTCTGCCTCCGATAATTAGCACTGAATATCTGTGATTCACAGATCTTGGATAACATCCACTTCCGCCTATCACACCTGTATCAATCTCATATTTATCCCACATTCCATCGGTATCGGTGTCCTCTGAAACCGGAGATGTTCCGGCTGGCCAGAATGCTCTTCCATGATACTGAGTATCATTCATGCCAAGTTCCCCTTTCTCCTCACCAGAATTCCAATTACGGTCTCCGTTTGCATCACTCCACCCGTCCCAGAGGCCGTCATTGTCTGTATCGGAGAGAAGTGGGTCAGTGTTTTTAACTGAAATAGTTATATAGTCCACCCATGCCTCACAATAATTGACCACTTGCAACCAGATATGATTACTTCCAGAAACATCTCCATAATTATCATAGATTTGAATTATTTCTCCAGATACACTGAAGAAAATTTCAGCAATTTGATGGTCTTCATCCCGAAATTCTAATCGAATTTGAGCATCGCTCTCTTCATTTGAATAGGCACGGATGGATATCTTATAGGTAAAATACTCTCCCTGTGGAATGGTTGGGAAATAGAGAGATACAATATTGGTGTATTCCAT
>JAEOSP010000451.1 GCA_016840305.1 Candidatus Hodarchaeota archaeon | reverse complement strand
TCGACTACTTTCCTTGTTTGAATATATGCAATTGGCTTATCATCATCAAATGCATATTGGACACCTTTATTATCAAACCCTTCGACCCTATATCTTTCTTTAATCTGGTCGGCTGTTGCATTACCTGGGGTTCCATAAATTCCAATGGCATTATTGTATAAATCGGCTTGAATTTGCTCATAATCATTATCAGGTTCATAAAATTTGTAATTGATTCCCATTCTTGTTCCATTCCTCTATTTTATTTCTATTTATTCTTGCATATTGTAAATTTAACTTAGCATGCACCGTTCAAATATTTATTTATTTATTCTATTCAAAGAGAATTTTTTCAAATCAAAAGGAAGGAGATTTATTGCGTGGATTTCATTACCTCTTAAAGATTTCATATTATGAATTAAGCAATCTAACTTTTTAATTCGGCAATAGCTATCCCGCTCTCTCCAGCTATAGCATATAATAGATATAGTTTATTATTCTCTTCATAAATGGCGGGATCACGCAATTGACATACTTTTTCATAGATCGGACCCCGCTTGGAGGGATTTGGTTTCAAATTTCCACCTTCCCAGTCTATTTTAGGCCGTAAAACTTCTATAGGATCGGAGGGTTTCCATTTTAACCAATCTTCAGTTAATTCAATAGTCGAAAGCAAGATTCTTTCCGGAGAATCCCCTACATTTGTCCAAAATACCTGTAGCTGATTATTGACAATCCGCAAGGCAGAGTGTCGCATGGTCATAGGAAAGAGTCTCTTCCCCATTTTGAACTGATCCAGGCCGTTTAAAGACCGATAAAATATACCTGGCATGCTCATACCGTAATAATATCCGTTAAAATGGAAAACTCGAAGATAAGGTGGTGTTAAGATTTCCGGATTGGCTTTAAATTGAATCCCATCTTTTGAGATAGCACATCTAGTTAATTGACGCCCTTTTGCTTCTAAACCATGAAAGTACATCCGAATTTCATTCTTATCTTCAATCACATGAACGTCGGGAGAAGCGATATGTGGGACATTTTCATCCGGGATATTACTCCTAATTTTGTGGTCGGGTGGTTCCGTAGGGAAATAAGATTCTTCAATGTGAAGGCTACCATTTCCGCATACCTCCCAAGGGCCATCCAATTTATTAGCATAGGCTAATCTGATATAAGCGCCTTTATGTCCTGCGAAATAGAGATAATACTTTCCGAGCGGGTTCTCGATCCAGCTTGGTACTCGAATTAAAGAAGGACCAGTAATATTAGAACCTATGCTCGAATTTAATTCCGGATATATGATGGGATTGTTCTTAAATCTTCTAATCTTAATGTCAACCATTGTAAATGAATATGTAACAAATACATTTTAATTTACTCAAAAAAAGTGAATATTCTATTCGTGAAACTCTTTTATTTATTATTTTTCTGGAAGAATTTCTGCTAATAATATCAAATGATATGCCAGTTCTTTTTTTGTATAGCCAGTGATAAAGAAGCTTTGCATGATGTAAAATCTTAAATTTTTACTAGTAAAAGAGATGGACTCTAGCTAAATTTCATGCTTCTGCTAGTAATAAACCCATATAAATTTATATAGACTGAAAAAGAAATTATTTAGTATCAAATGATCAATTTTAATAAAAAAAAATCTAAAGAGTGAAAAATATTGAAGAACAAGAAAAATTTTATCGTGCTAATTGCTATATCGTTATTGCTAACCACTTCTTTGATAAATATTGACAGAAATATAGGTTTAATTCCTGCTAACGAGGAAATCTATAGTTCAAGTAAACCGATGGAACAAGTTCTTTTTAAGGTTGGTATACCCTACGGTCCTGCTAACCTCGATCTACATGACGCGTGGGATGCTAATTCATTTCATGTTATTGAGCAAGTTTGTGAAGGATTATTTGCCTATAACCTGAGCGATCCCGATCATTCAATTATTCCTAACCTTGCACTCTCGGGATCTTGGAATCCTACGGGAACCGAGTATACATGTGTCCTTAGGCAAGGAGTTACGTTTCATGATGGAGCTACTTTTAACGCTGACGCCGTTATTTTCACGTGGAATAGACTGAATTGGGCATTAAATGAAACAGGAACAAATACTGATCATGTTTCAGTCTTCGAAAGTTTATACACATTTCCAGACGGAAGACCCATAGTATCGAACATAATAAAGAATAACGATTATAACGTCACATTTGTCTTGAACGACCCTTACGTACCGTTCGAAGCTTTATTATGTTTCAGTGGTTCTTTTATGTTATCTCCCTCCTCAACTCCTCCAACTTCCTATATAGATACGCTAACCGGAGACCTCGTCGGAACGGGTCCCTTCGTTTACGATAATTATACACTTGATACAGAGGTAAATTTCCACGCCTTTGATAGCTACTGGAAAGGAAAAGCGAATATAACCAATATGAAATTCGTGCAAATTGTAAATCCAGACGCTAGAAACACTGCGTTATTAACGGGTGATGTTCACTTTATCAGTGCTACTGTTCCTACTTACTACACAGCATTTAAGGCTTCTCCTGATATTATATTTTTAAATACAAGTACCACAAGCAATCAAATTCATTATTTGGGGATGAATAACGAGCTTATTAATACCACATGGAGAGAAGCCATCTCTTATGCGATCGATTACGATAGTATTATCAATACTTTAAAAGAAGGAAGCGTAGTAAGAGCGAAATCACCGCTTCCAGATGGTATGATATATGCAAACTCGACATTTGATGCAGCTGAATTAAACGTTTCTTACGCTCGTACGCTCGTACAATCTATGGGTTTTGGTAGTGGATGGGATGTGACTTCAGGTGGACCCCACGAAGCGCTTTGGCAAGCGGCTACATTTTTATCCGTTAACTTTAGTTATAATACTGGAAACACATTCAGACAATCTCTCTCAGTCTTATTACAAGATAATCTAGGAAAAATTGGAATCGTTGTAGTAGATGAAGAAATGTTGTATGAGGAATATTACAATAGAACAATGGATTTAGGTGGAAAGCATAGAAACATGCTTCAACTCTATTGGTGGGGGTGGGCGATGGACTATAACGACCCAAGCAACTTCATTAATTCGTTATTTTCCAATACATCACTTTACAATAGTGCTCAATATAATGGGTATACTGCAGCAGAACAAGCAGGAAGAAATCCCCTAGTTTTGAACGACAACGTACAACTTTTAATGGAAGAAGCTCTATCTGAAGTTGATCCCATAGCAAGAGAAGCGCTTTATGATAGGATTCAAGAATTACTCATCGAAGAAGATTATCCATGGGCTTGGGGCTATAATCCTTATGTTTTTGATGCATATAACAAAGATTTAACCGGTTATCAACAAAACGCATTAAATAAATGGAACTTTTACCCCTGCAAATGGATGAATCCAATTTTACCCGGACTTTCGGTGCTAAGTTCTGATGCTGATGTTCCAGATACTGACGGAGACTTCAATATTACATGGTCGTCTTCAACCTACACGGATAACTATTCGCTATATATGTCTTCCAGCCCAATCACTGTTATCGACATGAGTGTAACCCTCCTATTGGACGAAGTTACGGATACATCTTATGAAGTAATCGGATATTCAGACGGAAATTATTACTTTCAGATAGTAGCGCAAAATGGAAATGGTAATACATCATCAAACAATGTGTTGGTAACCATAGATATTCCCGCCCCACCATCACCGTTTACATTATCTTCAAATGCGGGGAGTCCTGACGAGGATGGTGTCTTCGATTTTACTTGGGATTCGTCATATAAAGCAGATAATTATTCTCTGTACGTCTATTCAAGTTTAATTACTGATATAAACGGTAGTTTAACTTTACTTCTGGACGAAGTTACCGATTTATCTTACGATGCATCAGGTTACTCAGATGGAACGTATTTTTTTGCTGTTGTTGCAAAAAACACAATTGGTACAACATTATCCAACAATATAGAAGTTGTTGTCGAATTTCCGGTTTACCCTGCGCCATTTACATTATCTTCAGACGCTGATAGCCCTGACACGAATGGAGACTTCAATCTTACATGGACGCCTTCTACTTTTGCGGATACCTATTCACTGTACGTTTACTCAAGTCCAATTACAGAAATTAACGGTAGCTTAACTTTACTCCTCAATGATGTTACCGATTTAACCTTCGAAGTGTTTGATTACTCAGATGGAACATATTATTTTGCTGTGGTGGCGAAAAATGTAGATGGCACAACAATGTCTAATAATATAGAGGTTATTGTTGATATATACGAATCAGCACCAGGTCCAGGAATTCCGGGATTTGAATTGTGGATAGTATTCTTTGCAATTACTTCCGTTAGTTCAATTATACTCTTGAAAAAGAAGAAGAAAATTACCTAATATCTCTTTTTTTTATTTTTATATTTTTACTGCATTTATTTAATTTGATAAAAGAAATCTTAGAGCTTCGCATGCTATTAACACTTTAAATTTAGATAATATTATACTATCTTTCTCAATATTTCTTTCTTGATAGTTATGGTGTACGAATCTTAGAAATTCGAGTAATATTTTTGGAAGAAGTTCTCTTTCTTTGCCAGGATAGATTTAGTTTCTTCTTTTTCTGGTTTACCGGAAGCCCAAAAGATTTTACCTGAACTGTTTAAGTTGATTTTGTCGTGATCTTTTAATATTTCACCTGTTCTAATTACATATTCCATGTTAACAAGAGCAGATTTGAAACTTTCATAATCACTTGAAATATTTGTATCGTTTAAATTCAAACCCAAAATGTTGAGATCACCGTCAGCTCCTAAACCCAAGTTCCCTTTAATAGCCCCAATACCGAGAGACTTAGCAGGACTCGATCGAGTTAAAATAACAAAATCATTAAATGTCAATACTTTACTATTGCTGGTAAGTGAGTTGTCCTTTAAGAATCCAGCTTCCATATCATTCATAAATTGTTCTCGTGCATTATTACTGGCTAACCAACTTGCGATTTCGGGAAGGGTTTTTATATCTGCGTAGTTGGGATAGTTAATTGAAAACTGTAGTTGCCATGGAGATATGTTTAATGCTAAATCTATTGCGTTCGCCCATAGTATGCAATTTTCTTTCGATTTTTTACTGAAATTTCTGACTGTTGCAAACGATTCTCCTTCAGATTCTACGGAGGATCTAATTAGTTTTTTATGGTTTGGCGAGTTAATTAACCGGTTAATAAGATGCCGATCGGATGTAATAAAAGGATTTATTACGTTATAACCTATTTGATAATAACTAATTTCACTCTTGCAATCGGCACGAATCTGGCTCTGAAATTATCGTTAAATGCAACTCATAACCTTAACTTCTCAAGTTCGGGGTTATCCGTGAAAACAT
>JAEOSP010000450.1 GCA_016840305.1 Candidatus Hodarchaeota archaeon | reverse complement strand
GCCTTCCATATTGATCCCAATAAGAATGTAAGATTTCAGGTGTTGTAAAATAACCTCCAACGTACCAGGCATATTCTAAACCTGTGTTCACTTGTTTTTCAGTTCTATATAATCTGCCATCCATTCTATTTAAACGACAGTTTGGGTATTCGGGAGGTGCGTCTTCGTATCTAACTTTGATTTTGGTTTCTCCAAAAGGATCCATCCTGAAGAGATCAACATTCCAGAAATGTTGCTCTGTGATATAATGCTTAATATTAGTAGCTTTATTTTCTACAAAAGAACGATATTTCTCCATCTCTCCTGAATTTTTAAAAGCTTGAAATGAACTCCCCGTCTGTTCAAATCCAAAATAATGTATAGGGACTAAATCGGGTTCTCCATCGAGTTCTAAAGTTCTAATTACGCGCTCGCGTTTAGATAGAGTCATAGTCGATCTCCATATTCTAATGATAATTACTATAATTAACGAAGGTTAAAAAAATACTAGAATAGACCTCATTAGATTTGGGAAAATGGAACAAAAACATTTTTAAAATACTAAGTAGAAATATGGTTATGAATGACATTAGAAACAAAAACGATGCTATATATAATAAGTTTGAGGATGAATCCACTCAAGCAAAACAAACGAATATTTCAATGGTTTCCTACGGAATGGCAGATTTACTATGGCAACTTTTTACTGGAATTTACGGAGGATTATTCTTTTTATTCTGGGAAGTCGTAGTGAAATTAGATATCTGGATTATTACTCTAGCATATACGATATTCGCGATCTGGAACATAGTTAACGATCCTTTTTTTGGATATCTCGCAGATCGCCCGAGAAAGTTTTGGAGTAGACTTGGCAAGAGGTATCCTTGGTTTGTAATTGGAGGTATACCGGCAATGTTATTTCTTGCAGCTATTTTTAGTCCCCCTAATTTAGATCCAGTGGATGCTGCATGGATATACTTTGCTTGGATACTGATATCAACATGTCTTTACGAATTATTTTATACTATCACAAACTTGAACCATGTTGCTTTATACCCAGACAAATTCCGGTTAGATAGCGATAGAAGAAAAAGTGGATTCTGGCGAATGTTTTTAGGCATTCTCGGGACGGCAATAGGATTTATTGTACCACCATTACTTATTGATGAGAAAGACGCGTCTTCTTTTACTAGTATGGCTTGGATTTTTGTTATAATTAATTTAGTGGTTTTCGCAGCTTCAATTCCAGGACATCGAGAGAGTAGGTATCTAAAGGAGCGATATGTGAAAGAGCAAGAAACGAAAGAATCTGTCTCTTTCTTCCAGGCATTAAAAATCGTCGTAACCCATAAGAATTTCATGGTAGTTATATTAGTATTTTTAATGGATGGAATTATTGGAGCAAGTTTAACCGCTTCAATTCAATACGTAACACTATATATCCTTGGTGGTGAACCTGGTGATGCTATACTGATACTTGCACCGTTTATCCTTGCAGTAGTCATTTCACTTATTCCGTGGTATTTTATTTCTCAAAAGATGAAAAATAATCGAAAAATGTTCATACTAGGTGTATTATTGAACACAGTAGGGTTACTCCCGTTTATGCTCGTCCAAAATACATTAGGTTTCCTAATTGCTGCTTTAATATTAGGTATAGGAGGGGGTGCATTTAGGATGGGATCTCATCCAGTTTTAGCTGATGCGATTGATGAAGCTGTGGTTGATTCCGGAAAGCATATTGAAGGAAGTTTTATGGGCGTATACACATTTTTTATTCGATTTTCGTTAATTGCCCAAGGATTAATATTTGCTATTACCCATACATTAACACAGTTTGATCCTCTTGCTTCGAGTCAGTCAGAACTGGCTAAATTCGGAATCCGGATGCATACCGCATTGATTCCAATGATCTTAACCCTCATTGCTCTTTTTGTATTTATTCTTGTTCATGACTTAAGACCAGAAAAAACGAGAATATTACAGGAAAAACTCAAAGAATTAAATCTATAACTTTCATTTCTTTTCTTATATTATTTCCAAAAAATGATTGTAGGAAGAATTTTTTAAGAAATAAAACAAATCAAATAAAAAAAATAAAGTAAATAAAATTATTTCTGATTAGTTAAATATTCATTCATTTCAACGAACGAACTTGTTCTTATAAGAGCTGCTTTAAGGAATTGAAACCCGATATCATAGGTTGAGCCATCTCCAGCGATGTGAATCACATAAGGGACTTCACCGCTAAATTGATCCTTTGATTTGAGGATTTTATAGGTAGTACTTAAAGCATCTGCGATAGTAGCTCCTGATTCGAAAAGATGATGTACCCAGGGTACTTTCCATGAAGTCACGAAATCTTTTGATGTTGAAACTTCAGAGCAGCTTGTATTATTCACATAAATGATATTATTTCCGGTCACAGCTGTGGCAGCACTTGCTAATTGGTTTAAAACCATCCCAGCTCCACAACCAGG
>JAEOSP010000449.1 GCA_016840305.1 Candidatus Hodarchaeota archaeon | reverse complement strand
ATTTTCGAAGTAAATCAGTCCAGCTAGTATCCAACTCTAACATACTAGGACGCATATCATTTAAGAGACCTAAGATAGCCATTTGATCTCCACCAGATGAACCACAAAGTTCCTGCGCTAATGCACGGCTGAAAAGACGACAATTAACCAGACTAAATCCAGGCAAAAGGGTTTTTCCTCTCATTGCGTCCCCAGGAACCAAGCCAGTAAAGTATTTTGATTCAAGACTATTGATTATAAGCTGCTCAAGAGAAGCGAAAGGAATTGTTAAACTATCTCCAATATCGACTTTCCTCTCGGTGATCCGGAAACCTCTTGAATAATATGTTAATGGTGTTGTTTTCGCTTCTTCTAACCCCACCATGATTGCTTCAGCAAAATTATTGACTTCTGTACGAATGGTTTCATTCAAATCTCTCTTGGTTACAATAAAAGTAATGGGATAATTTTCATAAGGAATAACGGTCGAAATTTCGGAAGCTTGTGATAAGGAGTTCATCCAAAATTTCTTTGTGCAGGAATCAAGAATAATGATAACTCCCTCTGCTGTACTACCAAATCTCTCTCTTAATGACGCCCACTTCTCTTGTCCACCTACAGGTAGAAGTAAACTAAAGAATTTCCCCTCATTAAATGATATACGCAAATATTCTGTTTCTATAGTTCCACCAAAATCTTCTTGATAAGACATTGACCGATCAGTTCTTGCAGCTAAGTTAGTAACTAAAGCTGTCTTTCCTCCACCTTGAGTTCCACATACCAATAATCGACCAGCATTTATCAATTCTTCTCTTTTTTGTGACATAAACATCTACTCCTTTCAATATGTTATGTTAGCAATAATAGTCATTAAATCCTTGGGGTCTTGTGCTCGAGCTTTATCAAGGACAAGATGTAAATTGTTTTTTGAAGGGCCTAAATTTAGGTATTTATGGGGACGATAAATGATTTCTACAGGATCAATACCGTCTGGTTCAAGAATATCAACCTCTTTAAATGCTAATGCAGATATCCCAGTCTCTTCGTCAACTTCATAATAAATTATATAAGTAAGATCATCAACAGTAAATACTGTCTGACGTAATTTTACATTCTCATTTATTTGTGCCACTTTATGAGAGGGTAATGACAGAGCATCAATCACAAGCGATTCTAAGAGGAAATTCGTATCGAAGAACCAAGGATAACCAGCCATTTGCGCATGCCGATATTGAAAATGGAAATTTTCCCTTACCCAAACTGAAATTGATTCTGGATATATACCCTTTTGATTGAAATAAACGCCCCTCTTGAATTCTGTCTTAATTTGAAATATTGGAACAAATTTCTTTGAAGTGATTAGAGAAGTTGTATCTTCAGATCGGAAAATATCTTTTAAAAGCCTTACAGATAGGGTTTCTTCTTTAATAAGGGTTTCTTCGAGAATTTTCATTAATTGATTACTAATATAATCCCATATACGAGTAGGTAATTTATTAGTGATCGTATAATTACCATCTATAACATCATTTCTATCAACCCTTCCTGATAAAACGATGTTCGCAAGTTGCTGGCACATTTCCAAAATATCAAATTTTGGTTGTCTATCTGATAGCATAAATAATGTTGAACGAAGAATTTCAGTTTCTACACCACTGAAATCGTAGATCCACGCTCGAGAAGGCAAATCAATGACATTATCAATTACGAATTGAGAGCTCTGCATAAAAACATTGTTTTGTTTAAGCTCATGAAAAGGAGCTAATATTCTTTCGAACGTTCCTTGTAGTTGACCAATATTCCCCAATATTTCACTATTGCGATGCTTATCCATTATTGATAATCCTAATAGATGTTCCTTTTTTAATCGCAACTCTCCAGGTTGTGTTTCCCCCTCTTTAGACATAGTTCTGCTTCGCATCAAATCTGCAAGCCATGCGATGAATTTTCCTATTGGATATTTGTCTTGAGATGAATCATAAAATGTATTAAGCCCTTGTCTTATTTCTGATCTTGAATATCCTGGTAATAGATTATCAATAATACCAAAGACCTGATTTTCGTTGAAAAGTCCATCAGACGCGTCTCGTTGATATTTCGACCATTCAAACTGTTCTTCTACACGTCTAAATGAAAGAGATGTCTCAATAAGATTATCAATCTGTCTAAATGACTGCTTTGTTTGGGTTTTGTGTGTTAGTACATCCTCACAAAGAGCAGTTAAAATTAAAGCATCAGTAAGCAAATTCTGTTTACGGTATGAATTATTTGGACCAAAATAAATCTCACGAACATCTTGTATGGCATCAGATAGTGATGTAAACTCCGAAAATGGCCATAAAACCATACCGAATAAACTTGCTAACTCACTTCTGTGTGCTGATTTCAATAGTAATTCTCGTTGCTCTAGGATATAACTACGTAATGACGAGATATCAGAGTATAATGATTGTATTATCTTGTGTCTAGATCGTGTCACTTCTAACCAGTATTTTATCTCTTGTTGTTGAATAGAAAGGCGGATTTGGGATTGGAGATCTTGTAAATGAGATTCCAATCCTAGCAAATTATCATTTATTGGTAATATTACTGGAGCTAACCATTGCTCTATCATGCGATAGGAGAGATAGAACTTCTCTGACATCAGACGAGCATCCTCCATATCAGAGGGTAATTTTCTCGCTGATCGAATAATGTCCAATTGTGGAAAAAGATAATTTACACCTAATTCTCCGTACTCCTCTTCCAGTTGTTTTTCCAGATTATTGAGATCTATCACCATTTTTATGCCTCCTCCTCCTTTGGATCTCCTTCAGGCTTTTTTGTAAGAAGTTTCAAAAATTCGAATTGAGGTGAAAAAACTTCATTTAGAAATGAATCTGTCACTTTTCTTTGCTGTAAAATTGAGAGGTTCCCGCCACCAAACACTAATTCAGTACTTTTAAGAGCTAGAATGCTTGAATACACTTCAAAGATCTGAGCATCATCATTCACCAGATTCAAAGCACGGTTACCATACTGCTTTGCCAAACTTTGAGGTGTATCTGTCGTTTCCATCAATTCTTTCCGGAGAGATAAATCTCCAGTCTCCATGAGATTTTGTTTCACTTCTTCCTCCATTTCCTTAAAGAAGTATTCACCTCTTGGAGCGATTTTTTCATATGGAACTTTGAACGCATTTTCAATGTCTTTTTCACTATTCTCAGTTCCCAATTTAGTGTACATATTCCCCACAGCCATTAATATTTCTTCCCTCACTTCCTCAGTTAAGACAGATTTCTCAAGATTAGATACTCTCCTATTCAATATTAGACGGGCTTGAATTTTACTTACTCCTTCAGGTTCAGGAACTTGCTTTCCCAAGTTCTTCAGCAGTGACCCTATCATTGCATTTCCTAATTCCAAACAAACGAAATGTGGTTGATAAATGTCTTTATCTATCAATGAAAGAATAAATTTTTCTGATTCATTGCTAAAGAGATCCCTTTGCATAGTTAAGAGATGAATTAATTCCGATCTGTATTCACTGTAAGTTCTCTGTAATGCGTATTCAGTTCGTAAACGAGCTTTAAAGCTATCTTTTAGAGTATTAAACTGACTTAATCTAATGGCATGCAGTAAAATTTGTTTCATTTCATCTAAGTCATCAAAATCTTTTACAAGGTTGAATTTCTCCTTCTCTATTCTATCTACTGCTTGAACATCAAACGATAACAGTTGTCTTAGGAATAGGTGAAACACCCTATGCTGATAGAAAGTAATATCTTCTCCTCCGATATACTTTTGTAAGAAATTTGGTTTTAACTTTGTATGATCGTTTCCTTCCCCAATGAATGGTCGATTATCATCTTTATTTGGTTGAATAAATCTACGGACAAGAAATTTATCCGCAGTTTCAATATCAAAAAGAAAATCAATTACATCAAGGATTTCTTCATCAGTTAACACGAATAATTTTGATTGAATAACTGTTAGAAGGCCATATAATTCTATTTGACATCTTCCATATCTAATAGCTGCATCTTCAGGCCTATGCAAATCACGTAAATATGAACCAGTATCAGCTTGTTCTAAATCTGGATCTAAATTACTTGAGAGATTCGAACGTGCTTCCGAGAATTTATCTGTATCATCAGATAATAAGGAAGTACGAACTACAAAATCTAGTTCGTGTTCAGGTAGAGGAGGAAGAAAGCGTATTTGATCAGCAAAAAAAGCTAGCTCTCCATACCAAGGACGTATTTTCCAGTCTTGAGAGTCAATTAATCGTGAGATAATCTTCTGACGAACTCCCGATGCTTCCCAAGCGTGAACAGAATCGTCACCTTGATATAATGAACGTTTATATGTTTGTGCTTCTTGAGTACCAATCTCTATTGGGAATCGTTCATAAAAACTATCGCCTAGAACGGAAGAAGCCCACTTCTTTGTTGCTAAGAAAACCTTCCATTCGTCTTCAGCCTCAGAAAAGATTGTCATAGTAATCACTTAACGAATTATTTTTTCTCATTATTCAAAAACACTACGAAATAAAATATTCAGAGATGATTGAGAGTTAGTTAATTTAAAAAATCGGATAATATTTCCCTATTATCATTCTATTTCGGTTGGATTTTCTATGCAAATTCCTGGTGACTATCACACTCATTCTTATCACTGTAATCATGCAATTGGTAGTTTAGAAGAGTATATTTTAAAAGCTATTCAAATAGGCTTACCCGAAATAGGACTTAGTGATCATTACCCAATGTATCTGTTACCAGAGGAATTTCACAAATATGCTATGAAGAAAGAGCAATTGAATAGCTATTTACATGATACAAGAGAGTTAAAAGATAAATATCAGAATAGTATTCTAATAAAGCGGGCCTTAGAAGTAGATTACTATACTCCAGTCTTTTCTATGTACAAAAGCGCTATAGAGCCTATATTATCAGACTTGGATTATATAATTGGATCTATTCACGGAATAACTTGGAATGGATCGGTTATTCCAATTGATGGCACTTTTTCATTACCAGATAATTACGATATGAATGATTCTGATTCATTATTCTTGAAATATTATGATGAATTAAATAAACTAGTAAAAACTGACTTTTATGATGTTTTAGGTCATTTTGACGTAATTAAGAAATTAAATTTACCCACAACAGAGCGATCAAATATTTGGGAGAGTACTCTAAATATCCTCGATAGTCTTGAAAAAAGTTCAATGGTAGTAGAGATAAATACTTCAGGATTACGTAAACAGGATGAGCTTTATCCACAACCCATGATTATACAAGAACTGATAGATAGAAACATTCCCCTAATTTTAGGAAGTGATGCTCATAGTCCTGAACATGTTGGTTATGCATTTGATGAAACATTAATTTTCTTGAAGAAAAGAGGATTGAAACAGCTTTGTCGAATCTCAAAGCATCAGAAGGACTTTATTGCTCTAAATTAACTGTCATAGGTAGAGAATATGTCAAATCAACTACCAATATCTCTTCCTTCAGAGTTGGAAGCGATCCTATATAATTACAACTGGTCTAAAAACAATATAGGTTGTACCAAAGCAAGTGTTTTCTACTGTGAGCAGGAAAATCACCCCTCATATTACTTAAAGGTAGCAAACTGTGATGATAAAATTAATTTGCATTTAGAAAGTGAGAAATTACGTTGGTTGAGAAATAAACTTCCTGTACCCGAAGTTAAATATTATTCAAAAAATAAGAAACGAGAATTTCTTCTTCTTTCTGAAATTCAAGGTAAACCTTCCCACTTTTTCAATCACGAGGATCAGGAAAAGAGAATTGTTTCATTATTAGCAAAGGGACTCCGACTCATTCATTCAATAAATATTGCAGAATGTCCATTTGACAATTCCTTATATTTACAAATGAAATATGTGAAAGAGAGAATAAAAGATGGTTTAGTAGATGAGCAAGAATTTGATCCAGTTAGAAAAGGTCGAACCACTGATTCAATTTATCAGGAATTATTGAGAACTAAACCAAAATCTGAGGATTTAGTTTTCACTCATGGAAATTACTGTTTGCCAAATATTAT
>JAEOSP010000448.1 GCA_016840305.1 Candidatus Hodarchaeota archaeon | reverse complement strand
TTATGTGAGGTTCATATTCTTCCATTTCCTCTATTGTGCATTTATTCTTCTTTAAATCATCGTAAGAGCTGAACCTTTGGTATTTTTGATCCAATAAATTTCCATAAGGCATTGGGTGTCTAATTACAGCAACTCGTTTTCCCAATTTACGTAATATTTTTCCTAATTTTCTGGTAGTCTGACTTTTTCCAGATCCTGTCCTTACAGCCAATACTGCTATAACAGGTAATTTTGATTTAAGCATGGTATGATCTGGGCCAAGGATACGAAAATCTGCGCCTGCAGCAAGAACAGTAGAAGCCAAATGCATGACATACGGATATGAAAGATCAGAATAAGCTAAGACAACCTCTTCCACACTGTTTTCCTTAATAATTTGAACCACATTTTCTTCTGGAACAATCGGAATCCCTTCGGGGTACAACTTACCTGCTAGTTCTGCAGGGTATTTTCTATTAGAAATATCCGGTATCTGAGTTGCAGTAAAGGCAATAATTTCATAATTTTCGTTGTCTCGAAAGTATGTATTGTAATTATGGAAATCTCTTCCGGCAGCTCCTAGTATTATTGTTTTTGTTCGTTTCATAGAAAGACTCTCATAAATCAAGTTTGATAGGAGTGTTTTCCATCTTATTTTTAAAATATTCTCTGTCGGAGCAGGTGTTTATAGTGTCTTAGTCTTAATTTCGATTAGAAACTTCGATTAACCTTGTTAGAAAGAAATAAATCCATATACATTTATTTTCACATTATATCAAATAAAGTAAAAACGAGTTTTTGACTTCTGATCCCGCTATACATTTTTTACTATTAATACTAATGAATCCAATTGAATACGTTGTTCTTTGGAAATCTAAAACATAGAACAGTGTTTTTGTTCATAATCGTAATGATAGAAAATTCTAAATAACTCACACAAAAATGTTTTTCTGAATAGTTCGGTGAACAAACGATGAGCTCTGACGGTAAAGGCTGGTTTAGTCTTCCTAAATCGGTTAAACTTCTGGATATTTCGATGCTTGGTGACAGCATTCTACTAGTAATTGCTATTTTCTTATATTTTGTAGCTCTTGATCAAACAATACAAAATCTTATGCCAATATTCCTTGTTACAATACTTCTGTTATTCACATGGAATTTTCGCTCACAACTACTTTCCGCCCCAGATCAAGATTCACAAAATCAATATTATCGTGAATGGATAATTCTTTGTGTCTTAGTGATTATTATCATAATCTTTGCGATTCGTGTTTATCCTGTAACTTATTAAGTGATTTGAGTTTAATTTGTACTAATAAATTTGTATTATCTTAATCAATCTTTTAAATCTAAAAATTCCACTTGTGATGACGTTATCCCCGAATGAGTTGTATTCCAACAGTGATGTCATGAAGAGCCGTCTGAGGTGAAATAATCTCATAACGTGAATATTAAATGAGGTATTGAATTTATTATGAAGACGGATTTAATAGAAATTCTTGCTTGTCCGATCTGCAAAAATCCAGATCTGGATTTAATAGTGATCGAACAAAAGGACGAAGAAATTGAAACTGGTATTATAAATTGTTCACAATGCTCTAGGTATTATCCAATTAAGAAAGCAATACCAATTATGCTGCCAGATGATCTAAGAATTAAGGAAGAAGATATTGGATTTCTTAAGATCCACAAAGATAAAATCCCAAACGATATTTTAAGATTGGGGAAACCTTTTTCTCTTAATTAAAAAAAAGCTTTTTAAGGCCTCGCATAAACTATTATTGCTCCTTCTGGACAAATAATTTCACATGCTCGGCACTCTAAGCAATGATTCATATCAATTATCTCAATTATTCCTTTTTTTCTGTTTGAGTCCTTCTTCTTGTAATGAAGTATTTCAACAGGGCAGCTAAGAACACACTTCTGGCATAAAGTGCATTTTTCGCTGTCGATAATGACTTGTGGAGAAATCCTCTTCAACCTCTCACTTTGTAAGTAAGTTTCTTAGTTCTATCAGTACTTTATCAATACTATTGTTTGCTTTTTTCAATTTCTTGTCGTAATCAATTTTTAATCGAGCATAGGCTTCTTTTCCTATACGTCCTTGAGATTTTTTCTTCTCTAAAGATTCAATATTAATCAAATAATCTTCACGACTTGCCTCTGCAACTTCTATTGTGCGCATTGAAGCCCTGAACGATGCACTTTCATCAGAAAGTTTGCGAGAAACTGTTACA
Organism: Candidatus Hodarchaeota archaeon; assembly: GCA_016840305.1. The sequence continues at coordinate 8,651 of JAEOSP010000448.1, read as the reverse complement.
AGGTTTCTATCATTAGTGCGTTGTTGATTTTTCAAGATAATTCTTGTTTGTTCGTATTCACGTGCATTAATATTTTTAGATTTTCTCTTTCGATCTAATCTCAAAAGTTGTTCTCGTAAAGCTGTTTTTTCCTCGTATGATTTTACGAAATTCTTGATTAAATCCAAAGGAATCTCATCTAATAAAAATTTCTTAGGTTTAATTCCAAATGAGGCATTTCGAATTACTGCATAAATTAATCCTATTGCAAGGAAAAACACTGAGAAGGCTATTGGTGTATGTAATTGATAGAATGGACTTACTCCAAATTCAATTGACATCTGATTGTTACTTAAAGGAGTTAACTCTTGAAAAGTAAAACTATATCCTACTTTATTGAATAATCCCAAGAATTCAGCTTTTTGTATGGATAAAGTTGATACAGGATCTCTTAATGTACTCTCTTTTGTTTCTTGTTGAATATCCTCTAGTGAAATAGAAGAACCAGATGGGAATAATAACGCAAGTTCGAAATGATGAATAGTCCAATTGAAGTTCATTGAAGGAGCTGTTTTGATTCGTAATTTTCCGCCTCCAACAGATTCAACGATATCTTCTGACAATTCTCGATAAGTTAAATGAAAATGATATTCTGCGTTCTGTTCAATTTGGATTCTCGGTTTAAACTCGACTGATTTTTTCAGGATTACCGATTCTGTTGATATATCGGGAGTAACTACTGGAGTAATATTTCCGTAGTTATCTGTTAGCCCAATATAATATGCTGTAGCAGGTACATTGAAAGTGAGAGTTGGAAAAGTAGTACCACCAATTGCAGTCGACAGCACATTACCTGATTGGAGTCCAATATTTTTAACAAGAATTTCCTGAGTTATGTAAACAATTCCCCATTCAGAAATCTCGATAGTTGTTTTTAATGAGCTAAACGCAACGAAAGTTGCTGCAGATTGAAAATAATCAAAATTCAAGAATAATGTTAGATTTTCAGCTAAAACCTGTTTATATGCAGGAATGAAACTGAGTTCTGAAAGAGCAATTAAGTTATACCCTCCAAAAATTGATTGATTCAGTAGATCCCGATTTATCGTTTGTAGTTCTTGCACGTCTTCAAATTTCAGAATAGTAGATTCTTGTTCAAATGTACCTGTGAAATTTGCTTCTGTTGGTTGAATCGATTCATTTTTTAATGTTATTCCAATTCCTTCTCCAATTTTCCATTCAAGCTTAAAATTTGTTATCGGGAGAGAAATCAATGGTATAAAGCTAAGATTGAATTTATATGGATAAGTTGTTTCTTCTAATACGGCATCTTCTTCAAAAGAGATTGCATTAGGATGATCCATCTCAACTATTACTGTTGTTTTCTCACCTACATTAACTGTAGGGAATTGAATAATAATTAACGTTGTAGTATTATCTGAAACTACTTCCCATGACGTGTCATTCTCTTCTGTATCATTTGTTGAATAAATCTTTATAAACTTGCTATCAAGAAATTCAGCTGTAGGAAGGGTGAAATTCAAAGCGTTGAATGCTTTCGTTGCATTATTATCAATATCAATCTCTGTTCTAGATGAAGTATATCCGTATTCGTTTGCAGTTATATACTTGCTCACTTCAATTTGATGACTTGTGTTTGTAAAGTCAGAAATATCGAAATATTCAAGTTCAACATCATTTACTTTCATAATTGGTTGGTTTGTTGATTTGGAGTTGTGATCTGCCATTCCTAAGTTTGTCTGAAAGTCCACAACTAAGAACGTCGTAATAATTATTAATATGAATAATGATAGACGCAAACTACTTCGTATAATTTTCTTCATCTTGGTAAATTCCTTATTTTTTGTTGTATCTTTATTAGGATACTTTAGATTGATTGGAAGAATAATCTATCTTTTTACTCTCATTCTATGGAAAATAATGCTGATTCGTTCTCGTTTTTCAGAGTGTAAAATATTTTGTTCTTAATCACATTAATGAATACTATATATTAATCACAAAAAAATAACCTCTACATTGATGTATAGAAGAATTCTACAGCAGTAAGGGATTATTGTTTCTAATCTGGCGGTTTCATTAAGGTTAAGTATGAGACTCCTATTAGCAGGATTGCTAATTTTGTTTATTAATTACTAATCGGATGTTAAATCAAACTTATAATTGCAAATCTTCTCTATAAGTTTTTTACTAATAACAAAGAAATTGATTTGGCTATCCATTGTTGATCAAACCTTTTAGTTATAGAAAAAAAATAAATGAACCTCAAATCTCCGTCAAAACGACGCTGAAAACAAGTTTATTCTAATTGGGGTTTTAAAGGATAGATTTCTAACCCCCTTTGGAATCAAAAAGCGAACTTAATCTTCGAGGTTTCCTTAATGACATCCAGATTTCTTCAAGCTGTTCGGCCATTTATGTCAATTACCCCAGAGGTTGTAAAACCTACTCGTGAAGTGAGTTTCAATGAAAAATTGATATGGACTTTTGGTGCCTTTATAATTTATTTTGTAATGACATCTACTCCAATTATCGGTACTAATATAGAAGGAGGCGATCCATTTGCATTTATGCGAACAATTACCGCTTCTACCCAAGGTTCTCTTGCTGAATTAGGAATTGGGCCGATAGTTACAGCAGGATTAATCATGCAGATTTTAGTTGGCTCTAAAATTATTAATGTCAATATGGGAGATCCAGAAGAACGATCATTGTACACTGGTGCTCAAAAAGTAATGTCAGTCTTAATGACAATCATTGAGGCAACAGCTTTTCTCATAGGAGGTACTTATGGCACAGATCTCGCTGCTGGTGACCAATTAATAATCATTACACAGTTATTATTTGCAGGAGTAGTTATCATTTTACTTGATGAAATGGTTCAGAAAGGATGGGGTCTAGGATCAGGTATATCACTCTTTATTGCCGGTGGTGTCGGATTACAGATTTTCCAAGGATTATTTGCTCCTAATAGTATTATTGAAGGACCAAACAGTGTAGTATCAGCACGTGGAATCGTTTTAGCGTTCATATATTGGATTGGAGAAGAAGGTCCGTTAGTGGCATTTGGTAATCTGTTTTTCAGATATAATATGAATCCTGCATTCCAACTAAACCTCCCTTCACTATCTATTCTCTCAGTTATTGCAACAGTGGTAGTTTTTATAATAGTTATATATTTTGAATCAATGAGGATAGAGATACCGATTTCTTATGCTCAATATAAGGGTATACGCTCTACTTATCCCATAAAATTACTTTATGTATCCAATATTCCGGTTATATTGACTTCTGCCGTCTTTGCTGATATATATTTCATCGCTCAAATGGTTTGGAATAGTGCAGGAGGAGAGGGTACTACGAATGTACTAGCTCAATTTCTAGGTACATTCCGAATAGATCAAGAAAGCCAGCAGTTTATTCCTACAGGAGGCTTAGTATATTTTTTGACCCCTCCGCGGTCCCTTATAGGTGATCTTGGCGTAATTAACTTTGCTGATCCTGTTAATTCGATCGTACGGGCATTTATTTACGCTATTATTCTCATAATTCTTTCTGTAATATTTTCAGTTATGTGGCTGGAAACTGCAGGAATGGGCCCTCGAGATGTGGCAAATCAATTTTTACAATCAGGAATGCAGATGCCTGGCTGGAGAAGAAGCAAAAAAATTGTTGAGCGTCGCCTTGAGATGTATATACCTACTATCGCTGTAATTGGAGGTCTTTTTATTGGAATTCTTGCAGCTTTTGCAGATTTTCTTGGAGCAATCGGTTCCGGAATGGGAATTCTCTTGTCTGTGAGTATTATGAGACAGTATTTTGAGTTGATAAGTAAAGAAAGAGTAGCAGAAATGAATCCTGCACTGCGAGGTTTTCTTGGAATTACTTGAGAAAGAGCACTTCACCCCTCTCTTTTTTCCTAATAACTATAGCCCTATAAGCTCCTATGACATTAATTACTTGTTAGGTTTTTACGAAAATTCGGGTCTTTTGCGATATATAGAAATGCAATTGCTATTAGACTTATGAAGCATAACAACGAAATTGCCCATTCAAGACCCAAATTCTCGATGACTAAACCCATGAAACTGAAACCTAATATAGAAATTATTAAATTAAGAGTGTTTAAGTAAGATTCTTGGGAGCTTCTGTATTTCTGCTCTGTGATTTCATAATAAAGATGCCAATGAAGCCCAGAGGTTAATCCACTTACAATCAATTTCAAAGTGAAAATACTGACAATCAGAAATACTTGTAACCTTTCATCTAGATCCAGAAATAAAATTAAGAAAAATGAAAACCAAATGACAGGGAAGTTCAAAAAATAAATCGCTAAAACCCCTCGATACGGTGATTCGATGAAAGATGTGAACCAACCTGAGAACCTGCTTGCTATTCCATAAGCAAGATCAGAAAATGAATTAGCTACTGAAAGAAGAAGGATGGCAAGAGAAGTAAAGTCAAAATTCAGAGATGACGTTTTAAAGGTAGTAATAGGTTGTATGATTGAATAAATGATTAAGGGAAAAATAAATGACGTAAAAGATGCTGTAGTAAAACTTAAAAGCGCGAAGCTTAAGAAATATGGAGATACCCTAATATATTTCGCTGTGAACCCAGTTCTAAGCCTTAAAAGAGGGCTTTCATAAAATTTTATTTTAATTGGTTTTTCTAATTCCTTCCCCTCAATTTTCTCATCATGATTTCCAATCATTAATTTATATCCTAATAATAAACCGACTAAGGCGATTATTGATTGGATTAAGAAGATTGAATTAGGAGATATTTTAAATTGACTAAGTAAAAATCCTCCTAGAAGAGTCAAAGATGAAACTGATATCATTTTGGTAAAATTTACCGTTCCCATTGCGTTTCGGATAAGTTGCTTCTTTTTTTCATCCTCTGTGATGAAATTTTCCCATGAATTAAGAAACCAAGAAATATAAGATCCTGAAATAAGTGCAGAGTAAATCCCGACTATTATTTCGAGAAATAAAAGTAGAATTGCGCTCGAAGCAAATATTAACCCAATATAATAAACGAATAAACACACGAATGCTCCACAAAAAGCAATTCTCTGTCCCTTCCGATCTGTTAAAATTCCTAAAGGAATGTCTAAAAATGCACCAAAGATCATTCCTATTGCAACTATATTACCAAATAAGAGATAAGAGTCAAGAATTGATAGATAATATAGTGTAATCCATGCATGGCTAAGATAAATGCCTGAAACAATGATTTCCAAGATAAAAAGCCTAATGGTTAAATTTTTTAACTCTTTTGGATAACAGGAAAGTCCGAATATATCAGAAATGTGAATCATACACACTATTTGCTCCTTTAAGCTCTGATATGTTCATATCAGATCGTTGAGTATCTTGATGTGATGTTTGACACTAAACTGAAGTTAACAATCGGATATGATTGGGAATTCACTTCTCCACCTGAGAGAATGACTAAATATGGTGTGTTTTTCAAGGCTTTAGAATAATGATCAATATATTGTTTGAATCTGTCTCCAATGATCATTGCTCGATTACCACAATCGAAAAATAACGCAAATTCAACATTTTCATCAATAATTTCGCTCAAACTTTCTTTGAGTAAACTTTCAATAGTTTCTCCCCCTTGATTGCACAGATAGGATTCAACCTTATTTGGTTGATTTGCATTTAGACTTTTTGCTATTTGGTTTGGTGCAGTAATTAGTGCATGATTAAGATTTGGGTTAATTGAAAGCCCATATAGATTTTTATTTCTTTCATTATCAATGATACAAAGTGGTTTGAAAGGATGATAATAAAAGTATTTTTGAGTACAATCTTCAAGAATTTCAGGGGTTTTCTCCATATTATACATTTTAAGTAAAGCTTCTGCTCCCCATTGGCCTCTGATCCTGGGTATAAAACCACCATCTAGATAACTATCAAGATCAAATGTTTTATTGATATCTATGGTTGCTCCTGTATCAGTTTTACTTTTTAAATATAATTTGGACGAACTAAAGGAAATATATGTGATAGAATCTTTATAGGCCTTATAGTTGTAGAATTGGTAGGATTTTTTCATTGTTAAGGGATCTACCCCAAAAGTTCCAGTATATTGGATGTTTTTTTGATATAATTCCTGGAATAAAGGCCATGCACATGAGTAAGAAATTCCAATACCCAATAAATTCATGAAGAAATTTGAGAATTTTCCAGAGACTTTCGCGAGTAAAGGAAATTTTAACCAAATGCGATTATTCAATATAAAAAAGGGATTGAATCCCTGTAAACGGTGATTTAATAAGTTTACCATTAATTTTGGAAAACCTAAGCCAGGAGGAAAGAAAATGAAATTTGTGGAAGAATTTTGCTCTTCCTCCTCCCTTTTTATATGCATACAGTTATTAAGAATTTTCTGTGTCTTTTTTTTTGTACCAATTCTGAATCTTTTCATCAAGAAGGTTTGAATGGAAATACCTGAAAAAAGCATGATTCCTGCTCCTTTCAGTCCATAATCAACGTTATTTGCGATTCCTATACCCGAACATCCTGCTAACGGGGTGTTTGGGTATCTCTTTCTAATTATCCTCATGGCTTGATTGTAAACTTTCTTTCCGCCGAAATGTGTACCTGTAAAATATAGAATTCCAGTTGGTGTGGTTTTTAAATTATTTTCGGCCTGACTAAGGGCTTTTTCAGTAGCGAAAGATAAGTCATGATGAATAAAGAGACCTACTGAGGTTTTGATCATCAATATTCACCTATTGCTTTCTTATTATCAATTACTATACCCAAACGAGCTGCTGTTCTACTCATTTCGATTTCCATCAATCCTGTGTTTGCAGTTTGATTTAAGATAGCGACTATAATACTTGAATTCCCAGCTTTGTAAAAATAGACTGGAATAGCTATTTTTTCACCCACATTTTTGTGGTATTTTATGGATTTAGCTCCTCGCTTTAATTCCTCCTTTGTTTTCGAAATTATCCTGCTTATCCATTTAATAACTGGTAATACTGAATTTGAAAACCCTGTATTATATAAGGAGGTAAGTACTCTTCCATCAAGACGGAATAAGATTACTGCAAAAACGTCATAGAAATCAAATAAATGCTTAATTTCATCTTCAGTAGCTGAAATTGCAGTGGTAAATGACTTAATTTGATTTTCTGAACTAGAGACTTGAGGTATCATAAATCAATAATCCTTTTTCTTTTTGAAATCCAATAGGCTGAGGAGATTCGGAGTGATTTGACCCTCTGAATTTCTTCACGCTCAGTGTACGATTGTAAATACCCCCCAATCCAATATGATCGAGTTCAATAATGGAATCAGATAAGAAGAGAGGAATACGCGCCAAAACATCTCCAAATCCCTTCTCTATGGTGACTACAGTTGTTCCAATTTCCCGTAAAGAGGAAAAAATGCGATTAATTGCATTTCTTTGTTGGTTCGGATTTGTAATCTCTAATAGTAATGGAGTTAATGGATCGATAGCAATTCTTAGTCCTCCAGGATGCTGTAATGCAGTTTCCTTAATTACATCTAGATATTTTGGTAATTCATTCATGAAAAATCGTAAACCAATTTCTCCAGAGGTTAAATCAGAATCTATATTGAAAGCTACTTGAAACTGTAAAACACCATCGTCCATTTTCCTCTTGAAGTTATCAAGACCAATATCATTGCAATCCCTCAAAACAGAGTTCAAACTTTGCTCAAGTGAAACAAATAGAGCAGGTTTTTGGGGTTCATATGAACAAAACTGCCAACAAAATGTAGATTTTCCACAACCTGGATCAGCAATTATTACATTTACAGATTTTTCTCTAAATCCACCATTTACAAGCTTATCAAATCCTAACACTCCACTAGGGATTCTAGTGGTGGTAGAACTGACTGGTTTTCTGAATAATTTTAGCAATTCTAATTACCTCAAGATACAAGCAATTTTTTTGAAATTTGGGTTTTTGAATCAGCTGTGACTTCTGCTGGAGATCCCTTAAGAATTGTCAAGAGAATTTCCTCAAACATCATCATAATTGATTCTATATTTTTTGCGGAACATTTGAAACCTTTAACACAGTTAAACTTTTGAATAAATGACGAACAATCAAAATTAGGTTCATCTAAAGTCGCAAGATCAGATTTTGTTCCAATCAAGAAACGTGGAATATTTGGTTCGACGAAACTAAGCCATTCGGTCAGGGAAAATAAAGTTGAAATATCGGTAAGATCGAAACAGAGTAAAGCAGCATCAGCACCTCTGCAAAAGTCTGTGAATAATCCCATCTGCTTAAAATGCTCTTGACCTCCTAAATCCCAAATTTGTACTTTGCTTATCCGATTATGTGAATTTTGGAGAATTTTCAAATGAAATTCCACGGCAATTGTCTGCTTAGATTTCGTAAAAAACGAATTATTCGTGAAAGATTTCGATATTGTCGTTTTTCCTACTCCTCCTTCCCCTAATATCACAATTTTGAGTGGTTTTTTCTCTCTCAAAGGTACAATACGCAAAAAATACACCTGTCCCCTTTGTTGTTTTTCAGAATTTAATAACCCAAAAATTGTCACTAATTCAGTACTAACGTAACTTCAACTATGGGAAAATCACCTTAATTTTAGCTACAAAAGACTTATAAATGGTAATTCAGGGAATAAAGG
>JAEOSP010000447.1 GCA_016840305.1 Candidatus Hodarchaeota archaeon | reverse complement strand
TTACTAGATTCTATACAATCTATAAAATGCTGCAACTCATACTGAAGAGGCTCATTAGGACGAATATAAGGCTTATAAGATAATCCTTCTTTTGTTATAAGTTCATAGATTAGACCTGATTTGTCACTCGGAACCTTTTTTTTATCAATTCTGGATTCAAAAACTTCAACACTTTGTCTCATTAGTTCGACATATGCTGTTTTCTTACTTCCAGAAATCCAAAAATCTCTGACCTTTGTTGGCGTTAACCAGCTTACATTGATGTGAGCTAAGATGTTGTTAGGATATTCTAAAGTTATAAACGCAAGTTCTTCAAATTTTTTCCGAAGATAAGATGATCCTGTAGCTGAAATACGGATTGGAAGATCTCGATCAAATAAATAAGTAATTACATCTATGTCATGAATTGCAAGATCTAAAATTATTCCTGAATCAGTTCTTGGAGGGAATAAACCCATCCTCGAACAAAGAAGAAAAAATATATCTCCAAATTCCTGTTCTTGTATCATTCTCTTTATTTCATTCACTGCAGGATTAAAAGAAAAAATATGACCAACCATTATCTTTTTCTTTTTGCTTCGTGCTAATTGGATAAGCTTTGAGGTGTTCTTTGATGTTAAACAAAGTGGTTTCTCAACAAAAACATGTTTACCAGAGTCAAGGATTTCTTGAGCAATTTTAAAATGAGTTGAGCTAGGTGTAGCAATCACAACTGCATCTATATTTTTATCCTCGATTATGGTATTATAATCTAAGCTTGTTTCAACTTGGTAAATAGACTTGAGAGGTGATAATTTCTCTGATTGTGAATCAACAATCAAGGATAAATTGACATTTGGTAACTGGTTTAGCACTCTTACATGATTTCTTCCGAAATTTCCGACCCCTATCATAGCTACATTCACAGGCATACAATTTAGGCCTCCTTCTGGTAATTAAAATACTTTATTCTTTAAAAACAACAGTTTTTCTTGATTTTTTTTAGATAGATCATAGTTGGGAAGTTATTCGTTTTTTTCTCCAATATTGGGAAAGCTGGAGACATTTTTTAGGACTGGAACAACATCTATAGCTCTGAACCAATATAGGTTCTCACTAAACTTTGGACGCACAGGATAATCATAGGGGTTTGCAAGGTCAAATAAGATGTCAAAATACATTTGAACAAGGTTATATCCAGCTTTTGTGTACATATAGGTTGGTGTGAAAAATCTGCCAGGATTAATTTCAGTTACGCATGAAATTCCATCTTTATTTCCCTTCATATCTACTCCATAAATTCCTATAGGATTGGAATCAATTTTTTCGACAGTTTTTTGTCCTAATTCATGTATATGAGTGTCATTAACAATCTTGGCAACTGAGGGTGTCCCAGTTATGCCACTTGGAGATACGTTTGGAATAATATACTTAATTCTCTCCCACGCTATAGATCCAACTAATTCTCCCTCAAAGTAGACTCCTTGCCAAGCTAAATTTCTCCCAGGAAGAAATTCCTCTGCAACAAATGCTCCCCAGCCATCCCAATAATCGATCCACATTTTTCCCTCATTAATATTTTTAACTGGCAGAGAACCACGTCCAGCAGCCCCTCGTATTGCTCGTAACCAAATTTTTCCTTCTAAATTTGAAAAAGCTTCCTCTAAATCTGAAGTGTCATTAATTAAGTAATTTTCTGCGACAGCTATTCCATTTTTTCTTAATTGCTTAATCAACTCAAATTTATTGTGACAAAGGTTTACTACTTCTTTAGATGGCAGATATGTTCGTGCTTTGACTTTTTCGCGATTTTCACTAATTACTCCCACTTCTACATCTGGTTGTGCATGGACAAAATCTACATTTTCCCGCTGGATAATATTATTTAATACTTGAATGTAATTTGGATCTGATGCAAGAGGACCAAGATATTTTTTCTCAATTCCTTCAGTTACATTGATATAATATTTATCACAATCAATACCAATTATTTTATATTTATTTCCAGTGTAATTCAATGATCTTACAACATTCTGTGTTGGTATTCCTCCACATCCAGTTACTAAAATAGTTGGTTTTGACATTATTATTCCCATATTGCATCTTTTTATTGTTAAAAGCGTGGTTATGATTTTTTAAATAATGTTTCTATTGTATATGAAAAACTGTATAAGAAAATTTCAATTCGTATTTAAATTACAAATACAAATCCATCTTGATTTCTAATACTAATAATTATTGCTTCATTGCTATTAGATAGTAGCGTTTCAATTGCTTAACAGCTTTTTTGGATCCAAAATCTCTTAACACGGCGTTTCTTCCTAATAGACCCATTTCTTTTACTTTTTCAGGATTCATCACAATGTAAGATAAAGTATCAGCAATTTCATTAATAGTAAAGGCTGAAATCACTCCGGGGTATTGTTCCTCTTTCATGTATGTAATTACAGGTACATTTTGAGATAAACATTCGTAATGCGCAATTCCCAATCCTGGATTGACAAAACCATGAGCTAAAACTAATGATGCGTTGATATAGTGGGAAATTTCGGAGTGAGGACGTTTAGAAATAATTCTAGCACGAGATTGAAGATTATTTTCACTGATTAATCTATTAAGTTCGTGTTTTTCACCCCCCTCACCCATGATTAGAAGGTTCACATCGGGAAATTTATGTGCGATTCTTTCAAACGCAAGAATAAGCTTATCAAGTCCTTTTGCTTTGTTTAACCTAGCTATTGCTAGTATTATGACTTCTCCATACCTTTGGTTTATTGCTTTAACTTTTAATGGATCAGAATTTTCTAAGGATTCCACATCGATATAACGAGGGATCAGGTATAATTTGTCAGAGGGGATTCCACGATCTCTTGCGATTTTAAAAAAGTATTTTGCTGTTAGGAGTATTAAATCAGACCATTTTACGCCTAGTTTTTGGATGATTCCTTTGATATTTTCTGCTGGATAATCCCGAATGTCTTTACCATGAGTGATCGTAATTAAAGGACGGTTCAAAATTTTACAAGAAATTCCAGCAACAAATAAATGAGAGGCAAGAGAGTTAACAAGTATGAGATCAGGCTTAAATTTAAGAACTTTATAGAACGATTGAATAATAGCTCCTAATCTCCTAGGTTTAATTGGAAGAGTTTCAAGGAATACCAATTCAAGATTTGGGGATTTAATTTTATTTTGACCAATGATTGAAGAAATATTTTTATTTAAACGTTTGTGAATTAGCATCAGGACTTTGTCATTGTTTTCTGTCAATCCTCTTACATAAGGAACAGAGATATTTGCCACTTCATGAATAATACACACCTTCATGATTTTCACATCATTTGATATCAGAGGGTAAGATATAATCAGTGATATGTTTTACTATCCATTCAAGAGTTTTTTTAATGTTTGGGTCGAAGAACCATTCTCCTGGATGGATTAAAAATACAAGGTTTGAATACTTTATGTTTTCTAACAACCACGATAGAGAGTATTTTTCTACATCTCTGTAAGATGTATTAGCCCAAAAACAATCAGACCAAAATGAAATTGAATCTTTTTGAGACACAAAATTTTCAGGCTCTTCTCCGTTGCCAATAAAATATTTTAGATTTGCTTTGGCTCCAAATTCCAATAATTTGGTTTCGTCATATTCCATTGTGTGATCGCGAGACAATTTTCTCGACCCTGATCCATGCTTAGAAAATCCTCGAATTTTGTTTTTAACATGTTGATTAATCTTTAGGATTTCTGAATTGAAGTTCTCGAATGTATCAGATCTTACGCAATGTAAGGCTATTTCGTGATTTGCTTCACTAATTTTTTCAAGTAGCTTTTTGTTTGGTAGAGTTACAGGTTTAAAAAACCATGTTGCTGGAACATCATGCTCATTCAGATATGAAAATAGAGATGTGGTGCATTTCAGGTATCCTAATTTTGTTAAATTAATTTTCCTAGTCCAATTAAGAGAGAAGTAATTTAAAACCTTCTGGTTTCTTTCGCGCCAATTAAATGGATTATCAACGTCTATTCTAATAATTAACGGCATTTTAATACCAAATACTAAAATCGTAAACTAACATCAATTGAGAGAAGGAGAATATTAATTTAATCATTCAATTACTCCACAAATCGAAACTTTCCAAGGGTGTAGCGGAGGGAATACAATAATTG
>JAEOSP010000446.1 GCA_016840305.1 Candidatus Hodarchaeota archaeon | reverse complement strand
CTTAGAAGAATTCCCAATAGAAGATAATAAGGCTGAATTAGTGTATACAAGCCATACAATCGAACATGTGACTAATAATGCAGCTCAAAATCTATTTAATGAGGCCTACAGAATTTTAAAGAAGAATGGAATTCTTAGGGTAACTGCCCCTAATATAGATTTAGATTATAGAGCTTTTGTTGAGAGAGATATCCATTATTTTTATTGGATTGATACTTACAGCTCCCAAAAAAATATTGAAAGAATAAAAATACGAAAACCCATGAACAAAACTACAATACATCAAGTTTTTCTATATCATTTTGCTGCTCAAGTATCTGAACTTCACATGAATGAATCCATTTCTAAAATTAGTGATAAAGAGCTTGAGGGCTTATTTAGAGAACTCGGATTCAGAGAAGCATTAAATTATTGTACAGCAAGGTGTTCTGTTGAGATTCAAAAGAAAAACCCAGGAAATCATATTAATTGGTGGAATCAAGAAAAAACCATTCAGATGTTAAAGGAATCAGGATTTGATAATGTCTATTATTCACAATATGGTCAAAGTGCTTCTCCAGTCTTAAGGAATTTAAAGATCTTTGATCAAACCCATCCACGTATCTCATTTTATGTTGAGGCAAAGAAGGATTAATCAATTTACTTGATTTGTAACAAGGTTTTTGAAAGAAAGGATATTCTATCCATTAGATGTAGCTACCCTATTCCAGATAATAAAACCAATGACAGATCGTGATATCTTTTACCCAAAGAGGATGTTTCCTAAGAGACTTTTTTTATCTTCAATTATTATATAACTCCGAATTAAATTTACAATGAATGAATTTCAGTTGGAACTCATCTGGGATGGATCATAAAACTCCCTCTTTGAATTAAAGATTATTTAATGACCATTCCTCCTATAGAGAAGATCCTATAGAGAAAATTTCTCAATTTATTGGGAAACGTTAACACAGAAGTGAAATAGGTTGGGACTCTCTGAATGAGATGCATTAATACTTATGTCGATAATATATACACTAAAAAAAAACGAAAAAAAATGAAGAACGTTTAGATAGACCCTCTTCCAATTCCTCTATATATAAAACCACTTTTTTGGATTTTTATAGGATCAATTGTAACTCTTCCATCAATGAATATGGGGGTATCCTTCATTTTAGTCTTTACTTCAAATAAATCCATATCCTTATACTCCTGATGTGCTGTAACAACGATTAAAGCATCAGCATTAGTAATAACTTCATCAAAATTCTCTGAAAAATCAAATTCTACTTCTCCTTGCCTTACAAAAGGATCATGCACCATGAAAGACACCTTATTTTCCGAAAGAATCCGTACAAGATCACGAGTAGGAGTATTACGAGGGTCATCTGAATTTTCAATGAATGCAACACCTAAGATAGCAATTTTTAGATTATCAGCAGTTTTTTTATTGACTTGAGTAAGACAATTTGTGAGTAAATTGAATACATGTCTTGGCATATCAAGATTTCTAAAGCGACTTGATTCCATTACTTTTAAGTCAACAGATTTGCTGCCATATTGTGTTAATCCATATTTTAATAGCCAAGGATCCTTTATCAAGCAATGACCTCCCACACCCGCTCCAGGAAGATGCATATTTCGATGAGGATTACCTTTTCCTTCTAAAAATGGCAAATTATTAACTAGTTTACGAATTTCATAGACATCCACTCCAAGAGACTCAGAAACCAAGGCTACCTCATTAGCAAAAGCAATGTTAACATCTCGATAAGTATTTTCAACTACTTTTGCTAATTCCGCGGTCATTGCTGTGGTTTGAATTATTTCACTTTTCAAAACCAGTTTGTACATGTCTGTAGCTTTTTGTGCGCTTTTCTTTCCTACTCCACCAACGATTCGTGCATAGTTGAGAATATTATAGAGTAAACGACCAACCATCACTCGCTCATACGCAAAAGCTAAGTAGAAATCTTCACCACATTTCATACCAGAAGCTTCTTCTAATATTGGTTTTACAATATAATCAGTAGTACCTGGAGCAACGGTAGATTCAATAATAACTGTACTTCCTTTACTAAGATAGCTCCCAACCTGCTTACTAACATCACGTAAAGACAGGTATTGAGGAACATTATTTTCATCTGTTGGAGTTTGAACATCAATGAGGATATAATCCAT
>JAEOSP010000445.1 GCA_016840305.1 Candidatus Hodarchaeota archaeon | reverse complement strand
TCGGTTATCCTCGTGATCTTTATACTAAAGTTAAGAAAGCTTCAGAGATCGAAGGATATCGCTTTATTCTGATAGATGCGCCATGTCCAACAGGTTGGAATACTGATCCCGCTATTACTCCTGAACTTGGGGAGCTATCTGTTAAAATAGGTTACTTCCCTCTGTACGAGATTGAAGATGGAAAGCTCGCGTTTAGTAGACGTGGTGCAAAATATCAGGATCCAGAAAATCGACTCCCGATCGAGGAATATTTAATTAAACAAAGTAGATTCAAGAATATGACTCCATCTATGATTGAAGAAATGAAGAAGGATATTCAATATGAATGGGATATGCTGTCAAAACTTCAATAAGCTAGAACAAAAAAAAGCTATCCTACCAACTTTTTCTTGAGATCCTCCTAGTTTTTAAGGTTTTTGCTCATGTATGGTCCATCTTGGGTAAAACCAAATTTTCTATAATAATCTTTGACTCCTAAACCTGATGTTACGAGAATTTTTTCACATCCACGTTCAAGTGATAATTCTTCGGCCATTTGAATCATTTTTTGACCAAAACCCCGATGTTGCCATTCAAATTCTTGTGGGATTTTTCCCAGATTAACCAATCTTCCATAAACATGTAATTCCCGAATTATGCTAGTTGGTTGTTCTTTGAGTTCTGGTCGAAAAACAGAAGATGATGGTTGACGAAGCCGTAAAAAACCAAATATTGTCTTTGAATCATCGGTCTCGTACGAGATGAAGTGTTCTATCCCTTGAGATGCTTCATACGAATGAATTTTGAACTGCTTCTCTTTCTTCTGCCATGAATTGTCATTTCGTATTGTTTGATGTCCCACTTCTCTACAACGAATGCATGAACAGGAACCTTTGCGTTTATGAAGTAATTCTTCCGCCTTCTCTCTTAAATTTCCATAACGTATTCCATCTGTTATTAAATATGCAGGAATATCCCGTTGTACTCGTTGAATTCGAACAAAAGGTGGAGTAATTTCTTTAATTCTTGAAATAGTTTCAACAACGAGATCCGAACTATACGGAGAGTATTCTTTTTTCTGCCACATTTTGAACAACTTGGTATTTGGAATTACTAGAGTAGGGTATATCTTAACAGCATCAGGTATAAACTTTGAATCGGAGTAGAGTTCATCGAACATTTTAACATCCTCCTCAGGCGATTGGAAGAGATTTGGCATCATATGAACCGTAACCTTCAAACCACCATCACGAGCATAACGAAGAGCATTTTCAACATCTTTCTTCGTGTGGTGACGTTGGACAAATTTCAATACTTTATCAGATAGTGATTGGACTCCGATTTCAACCCATGTTCCTCCCAAATCTAACATACGATTTACATGAACAGGTTTGCAATAATCTGGTCGTGTTTCGAATGTAATTCCAACATTTCGCCGTAAACTTCTTTCTGATGATTTTTTTGCTTTTTCTAAAGTAAAATTTCTTTCGTTGTTAATTCCATCTAAACATTCTTTAGTAAAATGCTTTTGATATTCATCTGGAGTCGATAAAAACGTTCCGCCCATAATTACAAGGTGGATTTTATCAAGTGAGTGTCCTATTGCTTTTAATTGGTTCAAACGGGCAATTACTTGTTTTTTCGGTAAAAAATCATTCTGAACTCCTCGCATTGCAGCAGGTTCTCTACCAGTATAAGATTTAGGAGCTCCAGGGATATCAGGACAGTAAATACACTTGCCAGGGCAGGGTGATGGTTTTGTCATGACCGCTACAACTGCAATACCACTAATCGTCCTGACTTTCCTTACGAGCAGGAAATCATGTAAAAATGCTTTATCCTCGGAAGATAGTGTTTGTATGAAATCCAACTGTTCTAGAATTTCTGAATTTCGTATAAAGCGATTAAGACGATATTTTTTAGCAATGTCTCTTTTTAAGCTCTGTAATATTTTCTTACTCGGTTTTGGGTCTTTGAGTAATGAAAGAGCTAATTCCTCAATTGCTACTATGTCATCTGACTTTTTGCTCATATGAGATAATCCTCAAATTAGTATGATGGTAAGGAGAGTAGTAGTACAAGCATTAGGATAGCAGAATGAATGAGTAAAATGATAATTACATTTTTTCTCTCATTAATATTGTCAAAAAAGTAAGGAATTATCCAGTAAACAGTGTAAGGACATGGAGCAACGATATTTTCATTTTCGTCAATAGTAGCGATCTTTGCTTTTTGTTTGGTGGCTAGGTACACCAAAAACATGCTGAAATTGATGAAATGTAACCCAAACGCTCCTACTGCGATTCGATTCATATTCCCAATTATCAACGCTACAATAATTCCAGTCCCAAGAGTTAGGGTACCTGTATCTCCAACCAAGATTTTTGCTGGAAACCAATTATATCTAAGCAAAACCAAGAAACCACCCAGCAAAGCTGAAGCAAATAATGAAACAATCGGATCGTTGACCAAGAATGAAATAAATAGAACTCCAATTAATGATATAACCCCATTTCCTGTTTCTAATCCGTTGAAACCAGCTAACATATTGAAAGAATTAAAAGCGAAATTTATTGCAAGAGGAATTATAATTAAACTATATAGGTTTAAGCCCGCAAATGTGAAGTCGATTATCCCAAGAAACCCTAAATTAATGACACTGTCTCCTACTTTTAATGCCATCAATGGAATAGCAGGAAGGAATCCAAGTAGAATTTTATCTCGCCATCTAATTTTGAAAACATCGTCTAGAAAACCTATCAATCCTGCGATTACGACACTTAATACCCCAGCTAGAAGCGGCTCAAAAGCTTGATCCTTTAAAACTTGCGAAAACGGAAAAACTTCAAGTTGGGTTAGGTACGCCCAACCGAAAACAATAGCTAGTACTGTGAAGATAAATGCTAGTAATGGAGCTAAACCTCCTGCTTCGGCAATTATAGGATTATTTTTTTTATGAGCATCTACCGTTGTAATTCCTCGATCGAGAGATGACCTTAATACCCAAGGAATTAAGATACGTGTGAGTACAGCAGAAATCAAAACGGAAGATATAATCGTTGGAATGATTAAGAAAGATATCATAGTTTAAACCTTTGTGAAAAGGATTTCTTCTCGTTCTCATGATGCGAAGAATTGATTAAAAGGATTTAACTATTGTAATCTTAAGTAGTTAAATTCACGTTATTTCAGAAGTAATCAAAAGAGGACAAATTCGTGAGATGCATCATACCTGCAGCAGGAAAAGGAACGAGACTCCGTCCACATACCCATGCTAAGCCAAAAGCATTATTACCACTGGGAAATCACCCAATTATTGCTCATATTATAAATCAAGTAATAGACGCTGGTATTAAAGATATAATCATAATCGTTGGATATGAAAAGGAGAAATTAATTCAATACATAACAAATCGGTTTTCAGATAAATGTAAATTGACATTCTTAGAGCAGAAAGAGCGCAAAGGGCTTGGACATGCTGTTTATATGGCATCTGAATTCTTGGATGAAGAATCAGTCCTCATTGCACTGGGAGATAGCATTTATGAAAAATCATTCAAGGATATGCTAGAGACATTTGAGAAGCATCCCTCTTGGACAGGAGCTTTAACCATTAAAGAAGTTTCTAACCCTCAAGCATATGGAGTTGTAATTACCAAGCAAAAATCCCCCGTAGCCGTACGCTTAGTGGAAAAACCCAAGATACCTGAGTCTAATAAAGCTATAACTGGGATTTATATAATTAGAAACTCCAAAGATCTTCTAAAAGCTCTTGAAACAATTGTAACATCAGATTCCAAAGGAGCGGGAGGTGAAATTCAGCTAACTGATGCGTTACAACACATGGTTGACAATGGTTTCACATTTGGAACAATTAACTCAGGAAAATGGTATGATTGTGGTAAAAAAGAGTCTTTACTCGATGCTAACAAATTTATTCTATCCAAAAAGGAAAAATCTGAAATTCACAGTAAAATCGAAAACAGCATTCTCATCCATCCAGTTGCAATACAAGAGGATTGTCACATCAGCAATTCGATAATCGGTCCCTATGTTAGTATAGCTTCAGGGACAACAATCGAAAGAGGAATTCTTTCATCTTCAATTATTGGCAATCGTACTAGTATTAAAAATGTCAATTTAAATGACTCAATTATTGGGGATGAGGTGAAACTAGTCGGGGGATTATCAGATTTCAGCATTGGTGATAATTCCAATATTCAATTTTCATAGGAGCTCCTAATATCTTGACAAATGGTACAATCAAGGAATTTCAAAGCCTCATGAAAGACCTTTATCTTGAAAGAGATCAGAAACGTGGTTTGGATAAAACATTGTTATGGTTACAGTCAGAAGAAGGCGAATTGGTTGATGCTTATCTAAAGAAAGACCTTTCATCAGTCGAAGAAGAGATTGCTGATGTATTTGCATGGCTATGTTCTGTGTGCAATCTACTTGATATTGATCTGGAGGAAGTTATCTGGACCAAATATCCTAAAATCTGTCCAAAATGCGGAAAATCTCCCTGTACATGTCCAAATAAATAACTATTAAGAAAATCCTCAATGTTGACCACTATTGGTTCTCATATGATGTTTTCTTCTGATTGTACTCTTCTTTTGTCATTATTGTTTTTGCCGGGGAACCTAGTACAACCGTATCACTCGGAACATCTTTAGTAACGACTGATCCTGCTGCTACGACAGATCTCTCACCTATAACAATTCCAGGCAAAATTATCGAAGCAATTCCAATTACAGCATGATCTTTAAGAACGGTTTCAATTAACCTACTACTTACAGGATAACCATCATTTGCGAAACGAACACTTGGACCAAGAAATACGTTGTCACCAATTCTGATTTTAGGAGGAATAAAATTATGAGATTGGATACGTGCGTTTTTTCCAATTATAACATCTCCGTCAATAATGGTTGCACTACCAATAATGCTTCCTGATCCTATTTGACATTTTTCTCTAATTATTACATGGGTGCCAGTTTCAACATCATCAGCAAGTTGAGTGTCTTCATAAATAGTAGAAAAGGATCTAATATGATTTCTTTTTCCAATTTTTGAACCCGAAGATGATTCATCATACAAAGCTTCAAGCGGGAGAGCTTGTTCATTCTGAGAAATAAGCTTTGTTTTTGAACGAATAGGGTATCCAATAATTACAGAAGGGTCTATTATCGAATTTTCATCAACCATTGAAGGGCCAAAAATACAAGCAGAGTATGCAATATTTTTCGACTTAATATTTGCATATTTTGAGATAAATTGTTGTTCTGTCATTTAAAGATCCTCAATTACAATTATGTTAAACTCATTCTGAAGGTTTTATCAAGTTGATGAATCATTTTGTTTTTCTTGGTCTAAAAATTCGGCTGGTAACACAAAATAAGTAATTAAAGTCAGAAAAAATACTAAACACACTAAAAGCATAGATGTAAAATTATTAAAAACAATGAAGGGGAGAACTGGTCCGAGTATGAGAACCATGAAGCTGATAATAAGGGTTGAGCATATTGCGATAAATATTCCACGGAGGGTGAGAACTAGATTAATTTTAGTCATTTTTCTTCCATCATTTATCAATTAATTTATGATTGAATTTTTAAAGAAAAATCTATAGATTTTACTGAATGGGTTAATGCACCAATCGATATTATATCAACTCCAGGAAGAAGATAATTCTTAATATTATCGGCGGAAATTCCTCCACTTATTTCTATAAGAGGTTTTTTACTCAATTTATTTCTATTCAGTATTTTTATCGATTCATTTACTTGATCAGGAGTGAAGTCGTCTAGCATAATGATATCTGGATCAGATTCAAGAACTTCCTCAAATTCTTTAATTGATTCAACCTCTATATCAATTTTTTTGGTGAAAGATGACACTTGCTTAAACTTCGTGACTATTTCTTTGATACTCTCATTGTGAAAAAGTACCAGATGATTTTCTTTTATTAAAATGGAATCAGATAGATTCCATCGGTGAGGGTCGCCTCCTCCTATCTTTACAGCGTATTTCTCAAAATATCTAAGTCCTGGAGTGGTTTTTCGCGTGGATGCGATAACAATTGGCTTTTTAGACCTTTTTACAATGTCTACGTACATTTTAGTCTGCGTTGAAATACCTGATAGTCGCATTAAAAGGTTTAAAATAGTTCTTTCTACGATAAGAATAAGTTTACTACTACCTTCAACAGTAAAAATCAAATCGTTTGGAACAATCAAGTCTCCATCCTTCTTATTTATATGATATTTGAGATCTAATGATTTTAGTAAAATTACTGCAAATTCTACGCCACAGAGAACTCCATGTTCTTTAGCGACAATGAGAGCTGTTACATATTTCTCTGGTACAACTTCACCAGTAATATCTCCAAAGCCGATGTCTTCTTGAAGAAATAAAAGAAGCTTTTTTTCAAGCACTTTTTCAGGGAGGTAGGACAAAATATTCACCCATTTCATGTTTATAAACGAAATATTCTTTTAAATGACGAATAAGATTTAATTACTTTTTTATCAAGATTTTTACATCTTTTTAACTCTAATAGGAGTGATAGATGAATGTAATGAATTTTTCCTCATTTATTAATCATTATTATTCTAAACGGAATAAAGGTTATTATAATTGCTAAAAAGATAGTCAATTATATTCACATGAGGTCATCAACTAGCTCGTTACCGAACCTAGTCTCCGTCGTGTCGGATGTAACCCTACATCCTCTATCCTGTCAGCAGTAAAAGCGTTTAGGAATGCTTTCTTAAGGATATTATGGCTATCATTAACATCAGCATTAATAATAATGCCTTTCTTAGATCTAAATAGTCCTCTATTAATCCTTTTTCCTTGATATTTGTCATGGTGTCTTATGGGTTCATTATCCAAGAAAGAACATTTACTAGAATGGCTTTCTTCTTGTCTAATGACCGCTATTCCCTGTTCTTCAGCTTTATAGTCTAATTGTTGAATTAACTTGTAAAAAGGAATGGTGACAAAATTCTGGTTATTCCTCTTCCCAAGGTGACAGTTTTGTTTCCAATCGGGGTTATAACCAATAACGACTGTTCCAATGTCATTCAATATACAATAATCAATGATTTTTCGACTAGTTTTGTGAAAATAGTCATGGATTTTCTTATTACGGTTATTGGTCAATCGTTGCAGTTTTTTACCTGTTTTTATCCCTTGACGGTCATAAACCGATTGAATTCTAGCTTTTTCTTTGTTATAATATTGATTAATGGATTTAACAGCCCCACCTTTAATAACAAACGGTTTTAAACCATTGTTATTAACAGTAGTTATGAGGTTGCGTACCCCTAAATCAATAGCAATGATTTTATCTTTGTTCAAAGGATCAGGACTAATAATCTTCTGATAGACAATTTCTACCATATAACCTACCCCTTTAGGAATAAGTCGTGCTTCTCTGATGTCTGTTATGTCAGGGAGTCTGGTTTTTACTTTAAAACCTACTTTTTTGGGAAAGAACAAGAAGCCATCTTTTAATTTCACCTGTTGGTTGGTGAAAACCAGTAAAAACTCTCCATTCTTTAGCTTGTATTTAGGCATTCTTGGTTCAGCCTTGAATTTTGATTGATCCTTTTGCCAGACTTCAAGAGCATTGAAAAACGATTTCCAGTTTCTATCAAGGATTCTCAATACCTGTTGAGCAGTCTTTGCGGGTAGCTGTTGATAGTTGCTGGAGGTTTTTATTTCATGGTACAGGGAATTATATCGAATCTATTTATTGGTTTTAAAGAACTCCTGACGGATTTGATAATTACCTTCATTATAAAGGTTTTTTGATAGATGACATAACCATGAAAGGGTTTTATGCGGTTTTATCCAGATTTGTTCAGTACGAGTAATTATCATTGGTCATTATTCACTCCAAGTGAATTTCATCAGAGGGACTCCTTGTTATGATTTCTCGAGATTCATGTTGTAACTGGGATGAATTTGAATGTTTGCGCGTTTGTTTGATGTATGCCCTACTGTGGATGGCTTGAGCTAATGCTTTGGGGGACTCCAAAAGTTCTTGGGGTGGAAAAAAGAGTCTGGTCCTCTGAGGCATGAGATAAGTGAGCCATTCTTCTGGAGGAGTTAATAATCTTCCATTAGTGGAGACTAGCATGTCAATGTATTGGGAAGTACAGATTTCGATAATTTCATAATTCAAGAGATCACTGGCTTGACGCCAAACCAGCTCAACCTCTAACCCAAGCTGGGTTAATGCTTCAATAAGAGCAGGATTATCGCAACCAATGTCCAATAAGATCCGTCGAGGACGAGGATTTTGCTTTTTACCTTTGTAAGTAGAGGAATCAGGTAGTTTTACGTCAATTTGGCTTATTGGAAGTCCTCCTCGCACTCCAGCTAAACAGTTTGTAGAGTCTCGAATGGAGGAACGCACCCAAAAGACAAAGGTTTGAGATGTGCTTAAGGTTGGTTTGGTCAATAGTAAATGTTTAAGTTTCCATTGGTGTAGCTGACGGAGGGTTGTTAATTGCGATTCAACTTGCTTTAGAATATCACTCAGTAGGTCTGTTCCTTTTGCCCATGGAACCAGTGGTATCGAAAATTCATAGAAATCAAAGTTTGTACCTATCTCATCATTCATGGCTGGAGTAATCATAAAAAAAATCAGGTTTTACTTTATAACCACCTAAGAAGAATATTTAGTATCCATCAAGTTAGATTGTGCATCACAATTAGCACCATTTTTCCTTCCTAAATGTTTAATATTTCCAATTTCAATCGCAATGAGGAATTGAGAAATGAGGATCTTTGTAAATCAGATAACTTTTCACTGGTCGGATGATTACTGGCTGCTAAAAATGACTTTCTCAAAATTTAAATGATGAATAACTTAAATACTTTGAAAAAAGTTTATTAAAATTGTGAATTAAAATTTAGATAGTTTTAGAGGTCATTTATTGAGGGTTTCATGTTTAATTTCAGGTGGAAAGGATTCAATATATGCTCTATGGTGCGCGCTTCACCAGTATGAGGTAGTATCTCTCATAAGTATTGTATCGGATAACTTGGAGAGTCTTTTATTTCATATTCCCAATAGCAAGTATGTTTCACTCATCGCAGAAATGTTCTCTCTACCCTTGATTTCTGTAACAATAAAATCTGATGGTCTCAAGGAAGAAATTGAACAATTAGTCAATGCTATATACAAATCTGAAACTGAAGCTATTATAACTGGTGGTATTAGATCAGATTTTCAGCGATATCATTTTAATCGAGCAGCCCTATTAGCTAATGTAAAATGCTTCAATCCACTATGGAGATTATCCCCAGAACTAATAATTCAAGATTTGATTAAAAATCACTTTGAGGTAATTCTCATCTCTGTATCCTCTATGGGTTTAGGTAAAGATTTCTTAGGTAAAAAACTTACTCCAAAGCTTATAAGCAAAATTAAGGACAATTCTTATGATTTTGATCAAGCAATTATCGGAGAAGGAGGAGAATATGAATCCTTTGTCTTAGATGCCCCTTTTTTCCCCTCTAGAATTGTAATACAAGAGTCACAGATTCACTGGGACGAGTTCCGAGATGAAGGGACTCTTGAAATAATAAAAGCAATATTAGAATCCAAAGAATAAACCATAATTATACTGTTAAAGCTCATAAGTCAGGAGTAGAGTTTCTGTGGCAAACCATTTCATATTATCGTTATCGGATAGGTTTACAAGGATTAAATAAGTCTCTCCAAGTATTGCTGTTGAACTAGTATTGATTTGAAATAATGTATCAGGAAATAATGTTGTTCCGAATCCATCAAGTGTGAAAGAATGAGTTGTAGTATTAACTCCATTAATAATAAAGAAAATTTTGCTGGATGAATCTGTTCCGAAGTCCAATCTTAAATCGAGATCTGAACTGCCATTATTTATAACAGAGAAATTTAGCGTAAACCCACTTTGGTCAAAGGAGTTTCCCTGTGTGAAAGAAGTTAAACTTGCAGGTCCAATAGTATCACCTATAGTTAAGATGTCTGATCGGAAGGTTTTTGCAGATCGAGGATTAGTACTTGCTGCAGGATATACAGTTACGTCAATATAAATTGTTGTGTTTCTAGGTTCTAATTCGAATTCATTTAATGTATTGTCACAAGCTAAGGTAATTGTATCAGTTTCTAAAGCTGAAATAATCCTCTCTGACTGATCTTCATTCATTTCCCATCCTGGAATTTCTGTTTGGTTCAAATAGAAAAGTGTAAACGCATCCACTTCAATTCTAACACTTGTTCGTTCAGGATTATATAGAGTAATTTCAAACTGATCCACTTTGTAATCTCCATCCGTAGTTTCAAATGAAGAAATAGAATCAACCTCTATTTTTAGTGGATCAGGCGTATTGATAGTTCCAAACATAACTAAGGCAACTCCTAACCCGGCAACGACAACTAGACCTATTAAAAGTACAGTTGCGATTACAGGGCTAATAGCTCTCTTTATCCGTTTATACTCAAACAATTTCTTCATTATTCTACAACTCCTCAAATTTTCTTAACTTATGAATTCATTAAGCGCGTAATCTGTTAACTTTCAATAGTTTATTGAAGCAATTAAGAATGGAACTGAATATAAGATAAACCTATTGCTTCTCTTTTTTATCTTTCTAAAATACTGAATATTTGAATAGTAAAAAAAGTTGACCGGAACATCAATAAGGATATCAGTGAAACACTTTTCTGCTAAGCCGGACGGAACCAGCTTCATTGCAACGGGAAGGCCTCAGCTGGCCGATACATTAGCAGTCCCTTTTGATATATTCCTCTAGTCCTTTTTTACCATCTTGAAAATCCAATTCCGCAGATCTCAGAAATGAATAGCAAGAATAAAGCTATTTCTTCCATTTCTTGATTTGAATCTGAAGCAATAAAGGCTACACCATCTCCTTGACTTAATGGTTTCATCATTAAAGCTAAAATCATGTCTAAGGTTTTACCTAGGGTCCATAGGGCTTCAGTTTCGTTTGCTTCACGTATATCTTTCTCATTGATAAATTTTGTAAATTTAGAAGGTATCTTACTTTGAATAAAATCGCGTTTAGGAGGAATAATTAAAATTGACCCTTCATTAGGAATATTAAATCTTTTAGACAAAGTTTTAATGTTCATTTCGACCTGTGTTAGATACTCAACAACACTTAACCACAATATTCCACGCAAAGCAATCTTTTGGCGATCCATTAAGGCTTCTACTGATATATACCTCTCATGCTTCTCAACTTTCCCCTCAATTCTTGATGATAAGTCTTCTAGTGAATCTTTAAGACTATCTAATCTGGCTGGATGCGTATAAACATGAATTACGAAGTGATTGTCTTCTCCCTGAAATAAGCTAATAGTAATATCTAAATCATTTGTAGGGACTGGATGCTTAGGAGACAAGTTCAAAGATAATGGTGCCAAGTCTAAAACAATTGGAATGTCTTCAAAGACATATTGCACTCCATCTTGTCTTGTTTTCTGGAGTTTAGAGATTAAATCAGGACTAATTCCTTCAACCGATCGCACTGGAGCTACTTTTTCAGTTACTACTTTTTCAGTTACTACACGCTGTGGAGTAGGTATAGCATCTGGTTCTGCTGATAACTCAATACTTGGGATTGCTGTGACTACTTCAGCCCTAGGTACACTCATTTCTGTTTTGTCTGTTTCAAGCTCTGTTTTTTCAACTACAAGGCTCTGGAGATCAGGTATAATAGTTTTAATTTTCTTTGGAGTTAATTCTCTTAGTTTATGCATAACTGGAGCAGACATTGTGACTAATATATCCTTCCCAGGTTGAATTACTGTAGGAAGGAGAATTTTGTATCTTATATAGTCATCTTCGCTAGAAGGGAACATGGAGATGGATTGAGCAATTTCACGTGCATCATTGTTATTGATAAACCCATTCATTTTTGCAGCGTTTGAATTCGCTCCGAAAATTCTACTCATAACATCGGATATATTCTCTCCACTATTTGCGGAGAAATATTGTTTTAGCTGTGATTTGAATCCAAAATTTAAGAGATTTTCATTATCATCCGAACCAGGAATTGGGGTGAAGGATAATACACGATTTTGATTTGATGCTTCAACGACTGATGAAATGTCAGAACTGCTGTTCGGATCAATGAATATCATGCGAGAGACAATTGATTCTAGACTGAAACGCATATCATGAGCAAAACCAGCGAGTAATACCAATGCTGACAGAATACCTTCTGTGGATCTTGGAATTACGTATAAGGAGTCTGTTGGAGAGGTTAGTATCTGATAAAATAAATCTAAATGCCTATTTTGAGCATCTAATATTTCTCCTTTTAGAAATTGTTCAACCAATCTAAGTATGATCCCCATTGTAGGAACTATTTGTCTTGCATTACGAGCGATTGGTATTAAAACCATAGCTACTAATTCGTTATCAGTCTTTTCTTGTGGAAGTAAGAAAATCATTCGATGATTTGTGAATCTGATGAAATGGATCTGCTCTCCACCCATTATTTTCTGAGAAAATAAATTGAGAACTTGGGTAACAGTCGCACTGATTTTTGAATGTTGTGTTAGTAAACCCTTACCAGATCTGAATATTATTCTGTTCTGGTGAACTACAAGTATGTCATTAGATGAAGTTTGAGAGTCCATGCTTGGTCAATTTTTCATTATGAGTCATAGTTTATTAAAGTTTCAGGATTTCAAATAAGACTACAAGTAAATTTGCTTATGTTCTTCGGGAAAGATTAGAAGATTTTTCCTTAAACCTTGAATTGATATCTTTTCCAAAATTCTAAAAAGTCGTAATCACCCTGACGTACTATAATTGGATTTTCATGATCTGTAAGATCCACAAGGGTTGATGAAGTATACTGTGGTAATTTTCCTTGGTCGATCCAAAGGTCTATCTCTTCTGAATGCAAGTTATTGCTAACCTCATTAAAATCAAAACTTGAAGTTGACCCTGATACATTTGCTGATGTACCGATAATAGGAACATCGACTTTTTCTAGAATCTGAAGCAGAATGCTGTGAACTGGGACACGACAAGCAATTGTATTTGTACCTGACGTATTTAGATTTTTAGATAATTTAATCGTGGAATTCTGATTCTGATTCAATATAAAAGAGATTCTCGCTGGCCAAATTTCAGATAATGCTGTGAAAACTTCATCTGGAGCCTCGATGAAATTTGGGAGCATTTTTAATGTCATAAGAATACTTAATGGTTTTGAAAATGACCGTTTTTTTATTTTAAATATTTTCTCAATATTTCTGTGGTTATTTTCAGTAGCAAGAGTCCCTAAACCATAAACAGTATCAGTTGGAAAGACAACGATCGCACCACGACGGAAAAAATTAACAGCTCGGTCAATTAAGTGTGGATCGCTGGCCTTTATTATCAAAAGTACTCCTCTCCAGGAATATTGTAGTAAGGAAATTAAAGTTTGGATTGTTTTTCATTGTTAATAGTGAGAAATATCCTTTACTGTTGTTGTTTCATCATTTGTATGATAATTTCCCGAACTAAACTTTCAACGGGTTTTATAACTCTGTTAACGCTTAGAGGGCGCGCTTCTTTTCTTAATTTACCAGTTGAATCAACAATTTTGCTCCTATCTCCAGTTGAAAGAACTCTCTTCAGATCGTCTCGTGCGTTAAGACAGGAAACCTCTATAATTCTAACTGCAGCATCTCGTAAATTTGCTACTGCTCCAGCCTCACTAAGAAGTTTTCCAACCTCCAAAGATGAAATACGCTGTTCAGCTGGCAAATCCATCTTGTTTAACATGATGTGATAGGGTAATGCTCCGCTTGCAAGTTTATCACCGACCAATGTATTTATTTCTTGCAAAGCAAATTTATTTTCATCCCAACGGGATTTTTCAGAATCTACAACGCATATAAGTCCATGAGCGCCTCTTAAAACAACTTTCCGTTGTCCTGCATGGCGTTCTTGACCAGGAACGGTGAATAAATGATATTTTAAGATAGGTAGACCTGCAGCTGTCTTCCCGAGTCCAAAAATTCCCTGATCAAAGAAAAGAGTTCGACCTGTTGGATCTTCCAACTTGAGAAATTTATACACGTTCTCTGGATCTTCCAAGCTTTTTAGAACCTTTGTTATGGTCAGAGCTGTTGTTTTTCCTGCTAGAGTTGGTCCCCAAAAGACTATTTTAACAACAGGGACTCCTTGGTGGTCTCTCTTGATTGTTTCGAACATAGATTGTGCCTGCATGGTTAATTCCTAGTTTAAATTTGTAATTTGTTCGGTTTAAGCGTCTAACTGTCCTATTATTTGATAACTTTCTGTGCTAAATCCTGAAAAATTTCATTGATTTCAGAACCACCTGCCAAGGCTGAAGTTTCATAATATTTCATATTTAAAGATTCTGCTAACTTATGTGCTTCTATTTCTGTTACAACCCTTTCTTTTTCGAGATCCTTCTTATTTCCTGCCAAAGCAATGGGAATATCTGGTGATGGAATGTGCTTTTGAAATTCATCTAACCAATTGGGTACCTCTGTGAAAGTCTTTCTGTCGTTTAGAGCAAAGAGAATCAGACACGCAGATGCTCCCCTGTAATAATTCGGACGCAATTTTCCAAAGAATTCTTGACCTGCGGTATCAACAAGTATCAGCTTCGCTTGTGTACCTTTGACATCGACTTTCTTTGTTGTGATATCCACTCCCAATGTTGGGAGGTAGTTACCATCAAATTTATCCTCTGCATAACGACGTATCAGAGAAGTTTTACCTACATTTCCAGATCCAATAGCACAAATTTTTAGCAAGTATTCACTCTTGTTGTTCAATGCATAAACTCCTGTTAAAGTCCCATTTTGGAAAGATCCTGCAAGGATTGTCTCATATCATCAACAAATTCATCTCGCTCTGAACGAGTTTTTTCTCGTAACATTTCCACGAATTGTACTCTCCCTTTTTCAATAAATAAACGAACTTGATATTGTGAGGCAGGAAATAGCCCTGCAGGTAAGTCATCCATCGGTTCTAGTTTTACTACATCCTTGGAAAAGAGTTGTAGATGTTCTTTGATGACTGAATAAACAGTATTCCCAATAATAACTATCTCTCGTTCCAAATTGGAAGGAATTTCGATTTCTTTTAATTTATCTGTTACTTCACCTAAAGGAGTAGCTGGAGTAGCGTCAACTTGACGAGTTACGACGAAATCAGTCTCTTTAACTATTCTAGGCTTTGGAGCTTGAGTAGGTGCAGCTGTGGGCGTGCTATGAACAATAGGTTTAGAATAAGTCGCAGGAGATGGCGCTGGTTTTGGAGTAGATGTTCGTACTGGTGCTGGTTTTGGTCTATCGACAGGTTTTGCTGCTGGGGCTCCTTTCGGTGTTGGCCGCGATATTACCTCAGATGCTCTTTGAGGTGCGCTCTCTGGTTGAGTAGCTGCAGGTGTTGCACCAAAAATCGATAGAAAATCTTTTCCCTCAATCCCAGGATCTAAACTGTCAATTCGGTATACCATTCCATATTGTTCTTGCCGCATTTGTTGAGCAGTTTTAGCTGATATGAATTTCCTCCTCACAGGTGCTTGCTCTCCCTTCCAAATGAAGATTTTTCTTTTGCGTTCGTCTACGATAATATAAACTGAATCATTTTTAAGATCTCCCATAGAAGATACGGACGTTTCAGTTAATGTGCCATCGTCATTTACAGTCCACTTTTTAACGAGTTCAGAGTCGCTCACAGGTAATCAACACTTATATGACATACATATAATCATAAGATTAAGAGATTTATTAACAGGTTCTAAATTTGAAATGAGTTTTTTCACTCATTTTTTTTTAAACTGAAATTAATCTTATCTCAGGTATTAAATGCATTTCTTTAATAAATTTCTTTCTTAATAGAATCAAGAGTATAAAAGGTCTGGTTTTTCGTTATAATACCTTTAAATGAAAATTTCCAATATATTTGTAAAATAAATAGAAGAGGTGGTAAGAAATACAGTTTACTAAACAATTATTAAGGGAATAAAGATAATACTATTCTTCAAGTGAGATAGTGTAATATACTCTTGAAATAGAAGTAAGATATTTATTCTCTTCATCAACGGTTTTTTATATCAGAATATAAATGCAACACTATCCCATCATGTATAGGTGATATGTGGATTAAAAGAATATCCAAGCATTCTGAAAGAATAAACCTGGAGAGCTGTAAAAATTGGAGATTGATAAATGGATAGAGAGAGGTCTCGATTCTTTTGAAACAAATCAATGGTTTGATGGAATTCAATATATTCAGGGAGGTTTACAACGCGCATTCCAATCTAACCAAGTTAAAAAGGCCGAAACTATATATCAAGTAAGCTCTGAACTTCTTTTTGCAGCAAACAAACAAAAATTATACTGTAAACTTGTAATGGATTCAATCCCTCATTTAAAAAAGAAAACCAATAATAAAAAGTGGATTATGATATATCCAACCATTTATTCGATATTAGACAAAGAAGGAATCGAATTTTGCATTTTTAACTTTTCTAATGTGTTAATTGCTGAGAAGAGTTTTCAAGAGAATGATTTTATCCAAGAAGTTCAAGCTATAATCTCAAAAGACGATATTCCGAGTTCTATCAAAACACATCTATATTTCTGGACAGCGGGTTTACTTTGTTGGAAGCAGGAATACGTGAAATGCTATGAGATGTTAACAGAGTGGAATAAGCTAATTCCTTCTTCTCCTAGGATTTTAACTTACTTAACATTAGCTGAGCTAAATGCATTTGAAGTAGATGAAAGTAGTGAATATTTAACTCAAGCAAAATCCCTTATTGGTCAAACCTCCTCTGAATCGGCAGCTGAATATGTTGAAATTGCTTCACAGCTGTTTAAAACAGTAGAATTAAAG
The DNA here is from genome assembly GCA_016840305.1 of Candidatus Hodarchaeota archaeon. Next base: position 5,466 of record JAEOSP010000445.1, on the reverse strand, counting down.
AATTATGAACTATTGCAAACTATACTTGAAGACTTCAACGAGATCATTAACATAAAGCATGATGCTTTGCTGAAAGCCCTTTGCGAAGGTCTAGTTGATTTCTTAAAGCCTAAAAGTAGTAAAGGTTCGTTTTCTTTATTCGGATGACCGTAATACACTTAATAATATTGCCACGGCCTTTTTCCCTGATTTTGCAGTCAATATTTTGTTGGCATTTGGTGGAATACTCAACGATCCACGTAATCCAATTTCTTGACTCCATCCTGGAATTGAAGTGATGCATACAACAGGTTTATTAAACAGGTCCGTATAAGCTAATTCCGATAGAGTACCCGTATTTCCACCACAGGCAATAACTCCATCTGAAGCTAGAGGGATAATTGGATTTCGACCCCAAAGGAGATTCGTTGGTATTCTGATAGTAAGATAAGGAGTAACTTCTAAATCATTGGTAGTCGTTGGTAGAATTCCAACTGTTATTCCATTTGCTTCCCACGCCCCTTTTGCTGCAGCTGCCATAACTCCTCCTCGTCCTCCACAAATTAAAATAGCATTAGCATTTGCGATTTCTTTCCCAATTTCATAGGCTATCTCTAAATGTTGTTTCGATCGGATTTTAGAATCGCCTATCACACCGATCTGGAATTTTTTATCCTTCATTTTCATTTTTTACTTCCAAATATGCTTTTTTACCTTCTATTGAAGGGAGAATTTGTTTTGATGGGTTGTTAAAACTGATTTCAAGTGAGTTTGAAATAACTTGATTGAGAAAAATCGCTAATGATCCTACTTCAGAGTGGGGCTGGTTTGATATGGCAATATTCCAGTTTGCATATTGAAATACCTTCGCTGGGACTTTTTCTCCTCCAACAACAACTAATAAACCTTTTAATAAATTTGGAGAAGATCTCAGATCAGAAAATTCTTTTTTCTGTTGAAAGATTGGTAAATTCTCCCCATACATAGTAAGATGAACAATTTTATTTTGTTTATCTACCCATTCTTCTAAGAAAGGCTTCCACTCCTCAAAAGGAATGAATTTAATTGTAAAATCACCACCCCATTCCGTTACAACCTTTTTTACAGATTTAATAATTTTTTCATCTTTCTCTCCTGCAATAATTATTCCAGAAGCGCCAAATGCACGTGAAACAAGAGCAAGATGTGTAGTTATACGTTTATCACGAAAAATTCTATGGCCTACACGAAATACTACAACCAATTATCGATCACTCACATATACGACTTAGAACTCATTTCATTAGATGGTTACGAATTGTTGTGGCGAGTATATTAAAGGATTTATCCACATTTTTTCCAGTCTTTGCAGATGTTTCAAGATAAGGAATGTCAAAATCAATTTTATACTGTTCTTTGAATTGTTTAATGAATTCATGTGCTTCATCTTGAGTGATAGGGTCATCCACTTCATTTATTAAATCCACTTTATTTCCTAAGAATGCAATAGGCATTATTCCTCTCCCTGAATTCCTATATAATTCTTCGATCCAAGAGGTTAAGTTTGTAAAGGAATCACGGCGTGTGATATCAAAAATAAGTAATCCTCCATGAGAACCTTTATAATATAACTCACGAACACTATTGAATCTAGGTTGTCCAGCCAAATCCCAAATTTGAAACTTGATGCTTTTTTTACCCTCTTCTGTGATTATTTCAGTTTTCTTCACGGCAAAATCAGCGCCAATAGTCATAACATAACCGCTAGAAAATTGTTTTCCTAAGTATCGTTCACGTAATGCTGTTTTGCCAACAGCACCATCACCGAGCAGACAGACTTTCATCAATAGCAACCAAAGAACTCCTATGACAAAGATGATAATTTAAATTGTAAAATGCGGCATTTATAAGGTGTAAGAAAACTATTCTTTTAGATATTGTTTAGTCATATCGTACAATTTTTTTAAAGAATTCTATTCTCTAAAAGCGAACCTATTTCAATTTAAAAATAATGAAATAACATTAGCGAATGTAAAAAAATGATAAGAGATCAAAAGATACACTAAATATTATTTGATATAAAAAGAAGGTAGAAAAATGTGTAAATTTGTGAATACAATCCCTTAGCTACTTCAAAAATTTCAAAAGTTTTAATGGTGAATTTTTACGAATGAACATATCATATGATTCTAATTCAGGGATCCTTCTAAGGATAGAAATTGATATGGTATCTACTAAGGTTCCCAATGGTCCGCATTCTTCAGAAATTAACGTGGATGCTGTTGGTTCCTTTAAAATTTCTTTAGTTTTACCTACAAATCAATCTACAGACGCTGCGTCTGTCGTATTAGGTACTTTATCTCTTATATTTACTGTAATTCTTATTAAAAAAAGATATTAGAACACCGTCTTTGATTTCGCTTGTCATCTACGGGAAAAGATTGGCTAATAGCGAGAACTTTCATGAAAATTAACAAGATAAAATCATGTAGTAATTTCAGAAATCCTTACTCTTAGTAAATTAATAAAAAGAAAGAAAAGAGAAAACCTTTACTTCCGTTTTCTCCTTATGATTGGGATGAAGATCAACATGGATACGATAAGGGTAGTAAGTCCAAATCCTGGTGCTCCACCATCGTCAGTAGTTGTAGTAGTGGGTGTAGTGGTTGGGGTGGTTGTGGTTGTATAATGGCCTGGAACCTCACGAATACCGTCACCATCGACATCAATATATCCTGCATCTTCGAGAAGTTGCTTGGCTTTTTCAATGTTAGTGGGGTATTTTTCGATATTGGGATTATACCAGTCAGCATAGTAAACCTCAGGAACCCATGAATAGGCGGGATACCCATATCCTCCACGAGTAAAATCAACACACGCATCACGATCGATCGCGTATGCTATAGCTCTGCGGACAACTACATCATCAAGAGGTATGACTGCGGTATTGAACGTGATTTTGTATAACCACTCTGAGGGGTATTCGGCAACCTTGAGATTAGGATATGCTGTTCCATTTTGGATTGATTTCATAATATCAATGGAATAGGATTCATATCGTTCTGTGTCATATTGATCGGCTTCCATACCGAGTAAACGGGTGCCTGAACCGCCAGCATAATAAATTGTCACGTTTTCAATTAGGGGATAATCACCCACGGGTAAAGGATTGCCCTCAGCAATATTGGGAATGGTAGGACCACCTGTATCCCAATAGTTAACAAATTTTTCGAAAGTCCAAGATTGTTCTGTAACCCCTTTGACATATTCATAAGGCCCACATCCAACTTTATCAGCAGTCGCAGCGACTAAATCAAAAGAAGGATCGTCATAATCTTTGCCAGTCCAAAATGCTGAGGGAAGGTTCCAAACGTTAAAGCCAATGTCATATTCACCCCAGGCATAGGGTTCAATGAAGTTTACGACAATAACATCTCCATCAATAGTAACATTCTCAACCTTTTCGGTGTTTGCAAATGTTGGACTACCTGTAGCAGCCTTAGTAAAATCAATGCTGTGTTTAACATCAGCCGGGGTAACTAGAGTGTCATCGTAGAAATAAACATCGTCTCTCAAAGTGAAATTGACCTGCATTCCGTTTGCAGACTTAGTCCAATCCTCTGCAATCCACGGAATCAACCGATAATCTGTATCGAGATTTAACAGGGTGTCATGGTGAAGCATAGTGGCCCAGTTAGATCGAGCATCGACAGACAAATATGGATTCAAATGTGGAAGAGTACCAGGATAAGCTATATGAAATTCATTATCTGCATCGGTAGCACTCATATTGATCATTGTTCATTTGTTAATAGAGGTGAAAAGCCCACCAGACATGTTACAGAAGTTTAACCACTTCTTATTGATGATATGACGGTCACTGGAGAGGAATAGGGGTATGAGAGGTGCTTGTTCAGCTAAAATAACTTGAATTTCATTGAGTGCACTTTGAAATTCAAGGGCATTAGTTGCTGAATTCATCACGTCAAGTGCGGTATCCATGGATGCATTCTTGAAGAAGTTGTGATTCGAACCCCAAGTATAATCTTGGCTACTATGCAGGTCCATGCCTTGGAGCTTATGGAGGATGTATCGCATCAGGAGAAATAGCTGTTTCTTCAGCTAATAGGAATTTTAAGGGCCGTATGGGGTTAAAAGAAGACACTGGCATTTATTTAGCAAGCCCTGCTATTATTGCAAAATCTGCATTAGCAGGCCATATAACCAATGAGGAGGATTAAGTTAATGAAGTTTATTACTAATAAAGTATGGGTTTTCCCTGAAGATGATATAAACACGGATGTCATATTTCTAGGTAGGTACACTTACGAACCACTAACTCCCGAACAAATGGCCAAACATGCAATGGAAGATTATGAAGCAAATTTTGTAAAAACAGTAGCTGAAAAGGGGTATTATTGTCTCTGGGAATAATTTTGGGGCAGGTTCTAGTCGTGAACAGGCAGTTACATGCTTGAAAGCTTCTGGGATAAGCTGCATCATCGCAAAGTCTTTCGCTAGAATTTATGTCAGAAATGCAATTAATGAAGCTCTTCCATTAGTAATCTCCCCAGAATGTTCAGATTTTGTATTTAAAAATCCTAAAATTGCGAAGAATGCTAACTTTCAGGTAGATTTTGACAAAGGCATTATTAATTTAGGAGATCAAACGTTTAAATTCCCTAAACTTGATGAACAAGCCCTTAAGATTTTTGAAGCGGGTGGATTAGTCGAATATACGAAATCTAAGCTCAAGGTAGAGTAATGTTTATCTTAGCTCAATTCATGTTTGAATTTACAAATTACATGTTATTTAGTCGAATTTTCACATAGTAATATTTTCACTACTCAATTAGTTCATCAGACGTAAGTAGAATTTCAGTGATCTATATATATTTAAACACACAGTATCACTTCATTTTGTTTGAAACACCATCCTAATTACAGAATTCCGTATCAATTGAGATGGCAAATCTATTATTTCGGACAACACTTTACGTCAAAATCGGTAATATTTTCAAATATAACGATTAGACGAGAAAATAACAGTCTGGGTCGATTGAAGTGAGTTTAAAAAGTTACATTTCCCGAAGAGCTTTTGACAGTGCCATATTATTAGTTTTCACTGTAATTTTCAATTTTGTATTATTTCGCATTATGCCTGGAGACCCAACTTTAGCCGTACTAGGAAGAACAGGCCAAGTAAGACCAGAATTTCGTCAGGTTTTACAGGAACGGTATGGAACCAATCTACCGATTTTTGAACAATTTGTCGTTTATATTCAAAGACTTCTAGAAGGAGATCTTGGAATTTCTTTTTATTATTACCCCACAGAAGTTTCAGACTTAATCTTTGGTCACCGTCTATTCAATACAATCGTTCTAATGGGAATTTCAATAGCAATGTCATTTATCCTAGCAATGATTTTTGGCACTATTGCTGCATCAAAATTCAAATCGAAAACTGATCTTGCATCCATTTTCATAACTTTAACAAGCTATTCCACC
>JAEOSP010000444.1 GCA_016840305.1 Candidatus Hodarchaeota archaeon | reverse complement strand
GCCCAATAGTTCCATGAAAGCATTCCAGGTCTATATTGGAAACCTGTTGGAGTTTTATATTTCCATGTTTCATCAGCCCATAATTTCATAACACTTCGAGCCAATTCATCAGCTTCTTCCTCGTCATTTCCATATTTTGGACCTTTATTTCGAAGTGTAGTTTGTAAGATAGAGAATTCTCCTTCAAAGTCATTAATTAATGCTTCTTTAATCTCTCCGATTGTAAACTTTTTAGTATCATAGACAAAATGTTTTATTGCTAATAGTGAGTCTACAGTCGTAGCGAAGGCAACACCTTCAACAGTTACAAAAGCTAATTCAGGACCACCGTTTCTGACGTCAAGTCCTTTTTCTATGCAACCTCGGACTAGGATCGATACATAAGGAGTAGGTACAAATTCAGCTCGTAGTTCCTCAGACATGTTGTAAACATCGGATAAATATTTAGTAGCATATTGCATTTGGAATTTCCATGCATCGAAAAACTGTTCCCAAGTTTCGAATTTCTCTGGTTCACCTGTTTTAGGCCCAAATTGTTCTCCTTCTTTATTCCAACCCTTTGCCACATTTCCAGGCATAAGTTTTCCATTCCATAATACCAACTCAATCGTTTTTGCTAAATTCGGGTTTAAATTCACAGTTCCACTACGGTCATTTCCTTGCATTGTATTTTCAAGGCAACCAACACATGCATAATCCCAAGCATCTTCCTCGGGAATACCTTCTTCAATCATTCCGGCAATGCTCCTCTCATCAAAATTAATTAAGAAAGGTGCTCCTTGGGAACGGGAGACCATATCAATTACAATATTTAGTAATTTTTCTGGTGAATTCTTGTGGAGTCTAACATTTGGCTTAGGTTCCAAAATTGGTGACCATTCGTCAATCACTTCCATTATAGTGTAAGTTAACTCGTTTGTTAAATCAATGCCATTTGGACCACATCCAGATAATGTCATTAACTGTCCAAAAGCAGATGTAATCCCTTGCTTACCAACTTTTACCATCGAGTCATAGACAGTATTGCAATGAAACCAGAAAGATCCTAGAATATCCTTTGCAAACTCTTTGGTAATATTTTTCTCATCAATCACATCTTTCTTATAAAGTGACCAAAGATGTTGATCTGTTCTTCCGAAAGAAGTTCCAGCACCAGGATAGGACTCTTCTGCCAAAATTAACATATGGGTTAACCATAAGGCTTGGATTCCTTGCCAGAATGTCTCAGCAGGTTCCCATGGAACACGTTCCATATTTTTTGCCATCTGTTCAAGTTCTTCAGCTCTTTTTGGATCTTTCTCATGATTTTTCAATCGTCTACATTCTTCAGAATATTTCTTAGCTAATTCTCTTGGGATTTCAGCAGAGGTCATCATTGCTCGTAATTCTTCTCCTTTTGGGCCATTTTTTTCCTTTTTTTCAAGAACATCGTAGCTTTCTTTAGCTTTTTCATAAAGGAATTTAAATCCTTTGTTTATTACGGTCTCGTGATCAGGAATTAGGTGTCCAGCTGTTGCTCCAGTATTACCAAAACCTGAGTTGTGAAATTTGAAGAAACTACTTCTGGTTTTCATGTTCTTAGTCCAATAATCTTTAGCTTCTTTTTTATTGAAGCATTTACTTAATTGTGTATTGAACCTTGAACCCACTAGTAAGCTCGGACCAACAATTTCTTGAGGAATATAATGTACCATAGCTTCCTTAAAGAAGACCGATCTTCGTTCAGGTAATGATAAATCCCAGAAATTTTCAGGCAAAGTATCTATAGTTTCAGCCATCGATCGAAAACTACTATGGAAAACACCTTGATCTTTAATACCTACATAAGTATGCGTTTCTGGGGCAACATAATAATCTGTTTCATGCCATACAATATCCCAGTCTGTACCAGTAGTAAAGGACATAAACTGATTATTCCATTCTCTTTTAGCCCCTTTAAAGTAATAATCTCTTAACCATTTTGATCGATCAGAGAGATCGTGAGGTTCAGCAATTGGAAAATCTGATTTTTGATTGGATTTACTCATTCTATAAATCTCCTAATTAAATTTAATTTTATGAATATCTTGATTAAAGTAAATCTTATTCTCTTTTTATCTTTATTTTTTATTTTTTATCAGTTTCCAATCTTCTATTACTTAAATATGATTTTTCAGAAGGAAAAAATTAATATCGGGTGCCTATTTTTCTAAAATTAAACTGTTTTTAGTTCTAAATTAGTTCTTAAATATGACAACCCAGTATTCTAGTCCCATTATTGAAGAAATCAAATTTGAAGTTAAAAATGGAAATAAAAATGCCCTAGATAGATTGTGGCAGCGATTAGAAAAGAGTGGTAGTCCTATAATTGAATCAATTGAAGGTGTAGAAAATAATAAATTAGTCACATTTGTGTTTCAAGGGGATGAAACAACAAAAAGTGTAGTTGTAATAACTGCGCTCGTAGATCAAGACGATATGGTTTCCAATAACGTCTGTAATAAGATAGAAGATACAAATGTTTTTTATAAAAGCTTTTTGGTTCGAAATGGAACACGAACCATCTATACTTTTAGTAAAAATAATTCTCTTAAATTTAATAGGTTTTATGACAACTTAATACACCATTGGGATACATTAACCCACGATCCATTTAATT
>JAEOSP010000443.1 GCA_016840305.1 Candidatus Hodarchaeota archaeon | reverse complement strand
CAGAAAATAAAATGGTTAAGTATGGCTTTGATGATATTAAAGTGAAGGATTTCTTATTCTTATTAGAACTAGAACTAGCTGCAGCTGATGATGCTTCAAAAGTTGAAAAACCTATGATACGTCTTCAACCAATCGAGAATAAAGAAGCATTTATAATAATTCCTACTGAAGCTGCTGCGGAAGAGTATAAAGTCCAAGTAGACAGAATACTTAATAAGACAGTGACCTTTACCCAATGGGTAAAAGACACATTGATTTCATTAAAAATTACTGGTTAACAAAAGAAAGAATAGGTGACAATAATGAGTGATGATCGTCGTTTATGGAAAATTGTACTTGTTGGTGATGGAGCTGTCGGAAAAACTTCTCTTAGAAAACGTTACTTAGGTCAAGGATTTGATACTGACTATTTGAGTACTATGGGAGCTGATTTCGCTCTTCACGATACAACAGTAGAAGATACACAGATAAGATGGCAAATTTGGGATCTTGCAGGACAACCAGTCTTCAAAGATGTAGTACGAGCTTATTACACAAAGATCTTTGGGGGTGTTCTTGTTTACGATGTAACTAGACGTCAAACCTTTGAAAACGTTGAAAAATGGCTCAATGACATGTGGAGCCACTCTGGAAGGGAGAAAAATGTTCCTGTTGTTCTCCTCGCAAATAAAATTGATTTACGTGAAGAAGGAGCTGAAACTGTATCAACAGATGAAGGTAAAAAACTTGCTGGTTCTCTAGGAATTCCATTCATTGAGACTAGTGCGAAATCTGGTGATGGGGTGGATGTAGCATTTGAAAAATTAGGAAACCTTATACTTCAGTATACTTCCTAATCTTACCTCTTTTTCCCAATAACTACTCAAATAGTTCATGATAAATCTAAACTAAATACTATGTTTCGAGATTTGTCACGTGATTTGCCCTGTGATTTAGTTAATAAGTTCCTACTATGAAGTTCATTTAAATACTGACTTGTTGTACTTCTACTTCTCCCGATTTCTTCTGCTACCTCTTGAGTTGTCATAGGCCTATTTTCCTTGGCAAGAACTTCATACGCTCGCTCTAGCATCATATCCTTCTCATCGAAGTTAACTTGAGGATTTGAATTAAGTTTCGTTACTATTGAGTTTGGAGGTTCAGTGGATTGTTGTAAACGCCCTTCTAAAGCGGATATTCTCTTATCAAGAAGAGGTATAATATCACTTAATGATTTAACGACGGTTAAAATCTCATCAAGCTTCTTATCAGGCAGATTCGTTTCTTTTTCTGAAGAACCCATTAGTTCATTCTCCTATTATCGCGTAGGTATAATTCACATAAAAAGCTTAAGCTTCCGGAACTGAGGAAAATATCCTCTCTTTCATATAGGAAGTAAGAAATGAAAAGTATTCATTTCTTATAATTTCAATGAGGAGCGAAACCTAGAAAGGTAATAATTGGCGTGAAAATCAAGAACTAATAATTCTATCACCTGTCAGCAGTTCTTTGTGGTGAATACAGTTAACATTAGTAAATTTAATACACTAAATAATACTTTTAGATAATATTGGTGTTTTAATCCGGAAAATAATCAAAAGGCAAAGGTTTTAAGGAGCGATATGTAGATTGGATATTGATGAACAATGTCTCAAGGTGCAGGTTATTTATCACATCAAGCGCTTGAAAAAGTAATAGAATCTGTTGGAAAACATAAGGGAGTATATGGAGCTGTTTTAACCGATACTGACGGATTACCCTTACAATCAAGTCTTCCTGAAGAGGATACTGAAAGAGTTGCAGCACACGTTGCTTCTCTTGTAGGAAAAGTTAAATATATCTCAAAGGAGATTTCTCAAGAAGCAGCTCGTAGCATTCGACTTGAGTTGGAAGTCGGTGATGTTGAGATTATTCCTGATTATGACTCTGAGATCATTATTGTTGCCCTAGTAAAACGTGAAAGTAGTACGATGACACTTTCTTCTAAAGATTGATTCAAGGTGATTAGAATGGCTGGCGAAGAGTATGTTATTCCTTCAGTGTTACAAAACACGATTAAACGATTAGCTGCAAGACGAGGTGTAAAAGGGATTCTGGTGTGTGATGAGGATGGATTGCCTCTTCAGAGTAATTTACCGCAATCGGATGCAGAACGAGTTTCTGCTCATGTAGCATCACTTGTAAAAAAAGTACGTAGCGTCTCTGATGCTTTAAATCACGGGAAACTGCAAAGTGTATATGTTGAGATGCCCCAATCTGAGATCATCATTACTCCTGATGAATCAGCGGGTTTTACAATAGTGGTGCTTAAAGACAGATCTTATTAATTAGAATACAAGGACGAGATTCATCTTTTCGATAAGAATGCAACATTTCTATTTGAATTTTTTTTTTGGAGACGAAGGAGAATCTTATCCAGCTGAGATTTTCCAATACATATGTTTTTTTTTGTTCTTGGAAATGGTTCTTTAATACATTTTCAAGTTTTTAATTGATAGTAGTTGGTGTTCATGACAGATTTTAATGGTAATAACGTTATCAAGTACTGTGGTAATTGTGGTAAGAACCTTATCGAAAATGCCTCTTTTTGCGCCTATTGTGGTTCCTCTATCGAAATTCGAAAGCAGAAAGAAACTCACACGCAAAGGATAGCTGACTATAGTGTACCAATGAACGATCAGGGTCATTCGACAGCTCATCAAAGGCCAGGCGTACCATATACACCGTACGTTAAGGAAAGAATTCAACCCCGTCCATTTCTAACGAATTTTAAAGGGGCAGTTCTAACTCCGAAAACTGATCTTCCTCTGATCGCTGCTAAACCAAACATATTTCAGCCTCTCATTCTGAATATGATTATCGGGGTTCTTTCTAGTGTAGCGATGGTAATTATGTTATCTAAAGTGAAGATAACCCTCTCTCCTACATTTTTTGATTCATTAACAACTAATTTAGATCCAACTATTTTCAATATCAATCAATTAGAACAAATGTTGGCAATCTCAACTCCGATGTTTGCACCTATAGAAACCTTAGTTAGATGGCTATTGTATAGCATAATTTTATGGGTCTTACTCTCAATTTTTGCTTCAGATATTGCTTCTCCTGATCGAAATTTCAGAAAAATGGCAACCATAACAGGATGGGCACAAATTCCCATGATTTTACAACAAATTACATCGATTGTGTTGTACTATTTCTTTTTAACAGAGGGAGAAATAGTGTATCATTCAATGACTGAAATAAGCATTGTGGCTGGTGGAGAAATCACTGGGCTACTTAATTTGTTAGTCCAAGGTATTCAGATATTTTTACTTTTGTGGAGTGTTCTATTGATATATTATGCAATTAAATCATTAGGTTCAATGAAAACTAATCCTGCCACCATTAGTATGATATATGGGGTAGTTATGTTTGTTTTAACTTTCTTACTATCTTTTCCCTTAGTATAATGTTAAAGTATTTCTCGTGGTCTATAGTGAACTATTAATTGTATAGAAATCATATCCCCAATAGCATCATGGGTTGCCACTTCAAAGAAGGGTGATTGTTTGAAATCTACGATTGGGAAAGGTAATGAAAACAAGGATTTACCTGCACCGCCAATAACTGGTGCAATAGAGAGATGAATTTCATCAATTAAATGCTCCGAAAGCATGGCTCCACTTAATAGACTCCCCCCTTCTAACATAAGTGTATGAATGTTGAAATTACTTCTTAATTTTCTAAGAAGATCCTGGAGATCCACTTTGGGACCATCCCCACATTCAATGATTTTGCAACCTAGTTCCTTTAATCTATTTTTTTGATCAATAGAACACCTTGATGTTGTAGCGATAAGAGTAGGTGCATCTGAATTGTGAATAATTACGTTTGAATTCAAGGGTATATTCCCAGTTGAAGTAACTACAATCCGAATTGAATCCTTCACTTCCTCACCCTTTTCAAAATATTTATGCTTCAAAGTTAATTTTGGATTATCTGAAAAGATTGTTCCAATTCCGACCATTATTGCATCACAATTAGCCCGAAGATGATGAACTCTAGACCAGTCTTTTGAGTTTGATAACGTTACATCGCCATCTTTTGTAGCTATCAGACCATCAAGACTTGAAGCAACAGAAAAAATAACTTTTGGTCTATAAGAGTTGTTTTTACTGACTTTCAGGCTCAAACACCATTCAATGAAATAGGTTCAATACAATGTTTACATTGTCTTTTATCTATTTGAACGTTTAGTGAAATTTCTTGGCCCCTATTTTCATCAGAAATTAGAATTTCCACATTATTCTCCAAGATCAGTTGATTTCATAAAAAAAGCATTTTGATAAAACTTAATTGAGGTCATTACGAATCAATTGGTCAAAATAAGGTATAAAACATCTGATGAAACGATTTTCTTCGAGAAACGTAAAATATTTCAAGATTGCCATCTTTTCGTTCGTATTTACTGAAGGAGAGAACCGAAGATTGTAGTATCAGAGGATGTTTCAAACATTTTTTTTGAAAATATCTTAATGTTGATGTTTAATACGGAAAATGTTCTCAAATTTCATTACTTTTTTGTAAGTAACGATGTAATATATTACATAATATATTTATACTATTAATTTGAGCATATAATTCCAACATATAGGGTTCCTATATGTATTTTCCGACAAGGAAAGATTCCCGAAACGACAATTTCGGCGTGATACAGCACTGCTGTATCGGAAAATAAGTCCTTATAGGAAATTTTCCACCCAATAATTGAATGGAGGTTAAGAAATGACCATTGAAATTGAAGAAACAGTTGATTTACATCATCAGGCTGAGATGGAATTAGTTTGCCCTTGGTGCCACACTAATAGTATAAACACAGTTGTTAATCATGGTGCTTTGCGTCTCAAATGTCATGAATGCGGTATGGATGCGTTTGTGACCCGAATTCCAAGAGATAAAAAATTAGCTGATTATATTTCTCGTAGATTAATTGTATAAATAATAGGGAACACTTAACGATACTTCGGGAAGGAGACAAGTAATTTCGCTAAGGAGTCTGATTAAAGAGAGTACACTCTTTCCCTAACAATTTTCAATATCTTAGAATTTATACAGGTTCAAACCTCGCATTAAAATGACGAAGAATTTTCGGATCATAAGTCATTTTTAGGCCAGTAATATCTTTTCTACGCTTATACAGTTCTATTATTGAATTTGAGACGTAATCTAAATGCTCACGTGAGTAAACTCTTCGTGGAATAGCCAATCGGACTAAATCTAGTTCTGGGTAAACCCATGTGCTGTCCTCTTTCTGATAAGCGAACATAACTGTACCTAATTCAACTGTTCTTATACCAAATTGCTCATATAAAGCAATTGTTAGAGACCATCCCGGAAATTCTTTCTGTGGAATATGAGATAGAAATTCCAGAGCATTTATATTAACAGAATGCCCTCCCACAGGAAGAAGAATTGGAATACCAGCATCTTTAAGATTTTTACCAAGGTATTGCAATTGCTGATATCGATATGTTAAATATTCCTCAGATAAAACTTCAGTTAGACCCCGTGCTAAAGCTTCAAGATCTCTTCCAGCTAATCCACCGTACGTAGGGAATCCTTCTACAATAACCATTCGCTCTTTAATACGCTGATAAAGTTGCTCATCATTTAGGGCAATGAACCCTCCTATATTCACTAATCCATCTTTCTTTGCGCTTATTAAACAACCATCAGTATAAGAAAACATTTTTTGGGCAATTTGCTTTGGAGTGAGAGACTGATACTTTTTTTCTCGTAGCTTAATAAAGAAGGCATTTTCAGCAAATCTAGCAGCATCAAGGAAAAAAGGTACATTATATTCTTTTGCTAGTTTGGAAACCGCTTCAATATTTTCTAACGATACAGGTTGTCCACCGCCAGTATTATTTGTTACTGTTAGCAGAATTAATGCAATATTGCGACTTAGCTTTAATTTTTTTTCCAAAGCCTTAATATCCATATTTCCGTTGAAATCATGAAGTAAAACCGGATCATATGCTTCGGGAATAATCAAATCGAGTGCTTTTGATCCTGAAGTCTCAATATTAGCTCTTGTGGTGTCAAAAAATTGGTTAGAGATAGTAACCTTTGATTCATCTAATTCAAGGGCATAACACATAAGATTCTCAGCACTTCGCCCCTGATGAGTTGGAAGAAAGAATTTGAAGCCTGTGATATCCTTAACAACTTTTTCAAGATGAAAAAAATTCTTACAATGTGCATAGGACTCATCACCAGTCATTAATCCAGCCCATTGATAATCACTCATAGCAGAGGTTCCAGAATCTGTCAATAAGTCAATAAATACTTTTTCAGCAGGAATATTGAATACATTGTATCCAGCCTTCCTTAGCCATTCCTGACGTTCTTTTTGATTGATCATGTTTATTGATTCTACCATTTTTATCTTGAATGGTGGTGGGGGAAGTGTATTATTAGTTTCAGTCATTGATTTGATCTCCTAAGCAAAGATTAATAAAAAATAATAAGTAATTAATATTACGCACACGGAAAGAATTTAGAAGTAACTTCTATAGAGATCTTTAAGACTTTTTTTTGTTTTGGGAAAAATCGATATCAAATGACAAGTTCCTTTCCACAATTAGTTCTTGCTAGTAATTCACCTGCAAGAGCAGAAATCCTATCACAGATAAATCTTGAGTTCATCATGATCCCAAGTAATATCGATGAAGACATACCAATGGATGATCCTGAAGCATATGTAACAAATCTCTCCTTAAAAAAAGCTGAAACGGTTCTTACGAGGATTAAATCCACTTATGATAGATTGATCATTATTGGCTTCGATACCATTGTCATAAATCCAAATAACGAAGTAATTGGCAAACCTAATGATCGTAAACACGCAAAAGAGATGCTGAAAAGCCTTTCTAATACAACTCATTTTGTCTTAACGGGTTGCACAATTCTAGTGTATCCCCATAATTCTGTTTTTCAGCAGGTTATATCTACAGAAGTTTTATTTCGCGCCCTAGATGAACAGGAAATTGAATTTTACCTTTCTCAGGAAGAATGGAAAGGCAAAGCTGGAAGTTATGCGATTCAAGGAATGGGAAGATTACTAATAAAAGAAATAAAGGGAGATTTCTATAATATTATAGGTTTACCTATCAATTGGATTTGGGAAACACTTCTAAAAAGCTTTGGTGGACTATTATTCAATGCAGTAAAAAATGCAAATGAATTGAAAAAGAAGGAAGAAGATGGTTATGATACTAAATGAAAGAGAGATGTTCTCATATCACTGAAATTAGCGATCTTCTTAACTACGCCTATTCCAATCAAACGTTTAAGTGCATTCCTGATGGTACGATCAGAGTATTTGCAACGTTTTTCGATATCACCTGAAGTCAGAGGACCTTCAGTACTAAGGATTTCATAGATTCTTTTCGCGCTTAGAGGCACGGAATACGACTCAATCGTGATCATTTCGTTATTGATACTTTCTTTTACTTCTTTTACCTGCATCAAATTCTTTTCACATTTTATAGGTTGTTTTCCCAAAAATTTTTTTGAACAATCACATATAAAGCCCGAATTATTGAATTAGAGATTAATTGATACTCAATTGTTGATGGGTACATGTGTTGTTTCTGTTGATAGTGATGTCGGTGATGTTAATAAGGTTTGTGGTTATGACAAAATTCTGTCAATACAGTCCACATATTTACAGTTGGAAGTAATTTCTTTAAAACGGGAATCTTTCTTGTTTATAAGTGAAATATAGGTCTCATTCCATTTATAATGAAAAATTTCGCATGTACATAATCAATAATCATCAAAAATTAAGTGGAGTGGACCGAACTTCGTATCTTTCACCTTCGTTCAGTTAAGTCCGACCGTGTTCGAGACCCGAACCTTCAAGCATAACCTCTCGGTCTTAGAGATGCTCTTTCCCAAGCCTATCCCGTTTTGACCTTACTTTCTTATTCTTCTCTCCAGAAGAATCTCCGTTAGAAGCCACCATGAAGGAAGATCTTTCATCGCACAAATCGAGAAACCTCGCTAAGTGTTAGATCCTCTATTCGGAATTAGCTCGTCATATAGCGTTACGATATAGCTGAGCCGCTACTTCAGCCGCCGACCACTCCACTTACAGTATTTATAATGATTTTTTTAAAGCTCTTCACCTATAAGTTAAGAATAAAGAAACAAGAAATATTTAATGAGGATCGCATCAACTTGTGTAGATCCTGTATTAGGCGAATTTCCAGTGTCATTGACAAACGGTAAAGCAAAACATAATAAAACCATCAAAGAAATATTAACAGATATTGTAAATTCTATAGATGGCATTTATTCTGGTTTTTGCGTTGATAGTGATGGACTTCTTATTGAAGAGGTTAATTTAGCAGGAACTCTAGGAAAAGAAAGCAGTTTAATTCTTTGTTCTCTTGTTGCGGGGATCCAGTCCAATATGGTTACAATTGGACATGAAATTGGAAGTTCCCCATGGATATCATTTACATCAGAAAGTAAGGATTATAAACTTGTACTTAGTGCTGCAGGAGATATAGCGTATATAGGAGTATTAACAGATCCTTATGTTGATCTAGAACTTCTAAAGCTGGTATTAGGACCAGGAGTAGACGCTATTTTTCAAATACTGAAATTCTCCCTTATTAAGAACCATTCTTATCAGATTGGAATTAGCTACTTTGTTAAACAAGAAGAAATTGACAGAATTCTGTTGATGGAGGACTAATCTCTAATGACAAAACCTACCATTCGAGATTCAAGAATCCCATGTAAAAACTGCCATGAAGGAACTTTACATTGGAATCCTGAAGAAAAACTTTATGTTTGCCATAAATGCGGAATTCAGGAAGAGGCATTGAAGACGTGGATAGAATCTGCTGTACATAGAAAGGGGAAGAAGAAAAAAAAGAAAGAAAAAGAGAGAAATTGGGCCTTAGATATCTTGGGCGTGGAAGATGGTCTAAAAAAACCAAAGAAATCAAGAAAAGAACAAGAATGGTCCGAAATTATAGAAAAAGTAAAAAGAAAAAAAAACTTGGGTTGACTTCCCCTAACAAATATATAAAAGGAAATCTCTAACTTGAGCTCAAATCTAGAATCCTCATCTTCGTCAATTCAGTTTTTCCTAGCTCATGTTGTTTTCGATGAGGATCATGGCCCAACTTTAATCTCATTTATGTCACGAGATATTGATATTCCTAAAATAATACTGCAAGGAGTTACAACAACTCTTTTCACGATGGCTGTTGGTGTAGGAGAACCAACAGGGGAGCCTGATACAGCAATCATTCCAATAAATGTAACTGGAATACAAGGACGTGTTTTAATTCATTCTTTCTCAATTGATGACCCTACAGCGAGAGGAAAAAATCGAATTGAGAGTTTCATGTTATTTATTCCCCGAGCTCATCAGGATAGATTATTACAACATTCGTATGCATTTTCGAACATTCTTCAAACAGCAATTCACGATATTCAGATTGAGAATGAGAAAGGAAATGGGAAGTTTCCATTAGATAATATATTTACCAACATAAAAAAAATTCTAATGACTCGCATTGATAATAAAATACAAGATCGGATTAGTGCTATCTGTACGGATAAAGAAACTGTTATTGTATCTGATGGTACAATCCGTGCCATCCACAATATAGTTCTAACGCCTGAGCTTATTTCTCTTGTTAACAAAGTACCTCATCTTCTTAAGAGCTACAGTGATCAGTTAAAACAATACGGTACTTTTTTCGATGCTTTACCTATTGAAGTACATGGTAAAACTAGTAGTAATCAGCAATTTTATTTGATAGCTATAGAAAATAACTTCATAATGGCTTTTAGTTCAGGAAAAGGACGATTAGGTAGTTTATTCCGCAGTTTTCGTGAGATGTTATGGGATTTGAATCTTCAAGAATCTCTGGATACAACATATAATATCGCAGGTTTTTCAATGAACTATCAGGATAAGTCTGGTGAATTTACAGATAGTAAGTTTCTTGATCTAAGCTTTGAAATTCTTAAAAATTTCGCCCCTATTATCAATAATTTATCTTTATTGAGGTGTGATTGTGATATGACAAAAGTTGATTCATTAAGATTAACTGACAAAGAAGCAGGAAGAAAACATGCTCTTGTTTGTTCTGTATTCACGGTCATTCACCAATTATGCGAAAAATTGTTTCGATTATCATTAATTCAGATTGTACTATCACAACACGGATTTAATTCCATTGCTTTAAGATGGGCTGTAAGTCACAAGCATAATAACACTCTATTCATGGTTGGAGATTCAGTACGGGGAGTAGGACTTCTAAAACTTGTGGGAGATCAAATATTAGATCATAAAACAGAATTTGACCCATCAGTAAACGGTATACGAATAAAACCAGTGAGTGATTGATTTTGGAGTTAACAGTGGATCTGCATGCTCACTCCGTATTTGCTGGTGGTACTCAAGCTCTTAAAATAACCCCTGAACAGGCAGCTATAAATCAGAAGAAAGCAATAAGTCACCTTGTAAAAACCAACATGACAATGCCTCTTAAAGGGGTTGATTTAGTGGGAACTGGTGACTGTCAGTTTACAATATGGACCGAGATTCTTGAGGATGTCTTAGTTGAGGATGTTCCAGGAGTTTACTACCTAACAGACAATTTTCACACTCAGTTCATTTTACAAACAGAAATAATTTTCACTCTGCCAGTTCAAAAAAGGAAAAAAATCGTACACGTCATTTTTCTTTTTCCTTCTTTTACTGCAGTAAGATCATTCACAGAATTATTAAACGTTTGGGGGGTTAAACACCAAAAAATGGCAAGACCATTTGTAAAATGTGATTCCTCGGTTCAAGTTGCTCAAAGAATGAATCAAATCCTAGATCTCGACCCCTTGATTGAAGCAATCCCTGCTCATATAATGACACCTCAAGGAGTATTTGGATCAAATATTAGAATTAATAGACTGAATGATTTTTTTGGGGATGCTACAAGCCGAATTTATGCAGTGGAGACAGGTTTGTCAGCTGATCCACAATTTCTAGGATTAATTCCTGAACTTGACAAAAAAACACTAATATCTTGTTCAGATGCTCATTCGAGTGCATTACATCGCATGGGAAGAGAGTTTACTGTGATAAATTTACCTAAAATTAGTTTTTCAAATATTATCACTGCTTTACGGAAAAACCATATAGTTAAAACAGCCGAATTTCCTCCTGAAGAGGGACGTTTCTTCTTAACTGGTCATCGGGGAGGAAGAAAATCTCCAGGTTTACATGAGGATAATGAATACTGTTATTTTTCGCCTCAAAATGTCCCTAAAAAGGATATATGTCCTATCTGCCATAAAGCTTTAACAGTAGGGGTATTTCAGAGATGCGTAGAGATTAGTCGAGCACAAGGTACAGAGCGGATATTGAGTGAAGTTATCCCAAAGCAAAAGTTCTTTAGAATCGTACCATTAATTGATATATTATCAAATTCAATGGGAATCAAAACAAAAACCTCTAAAGCCGTTGTAAATACGTACCGTGAAATAGTTTCACTTACTGGTCCTGAAAGCAGACTTTGGAATCTTACTGTTCAAGAAATGGAGAATGTACTATCTGATAACATTGAAAAGCAGATTTTATCGGATCTTATACAAATCAAAGAAGGTAAATTCACTTTTTATCCATATGGATATGATGGGGAGTATGGTTCCTTACAGATTGGAAAAACTGGAAATTTTTTCGACGTTAACGTCATTAAATCCAATAAACCCAGGCAACAACAGCTGTTTTAAGGTATCAAAAAACTAATCAAATATCGACTAAAATCAACAGTGTGTAGAAGCAGAATGGTCTCTGTCCCTGCTACTCAAGAAGAATGTTTACGATGTAAAGGGGGAAAATTGCTCTGTGGTTTATCATATTGCCCAATCTTAATTCGGTCCAGGGCCTTAATCCCCGTACGAAAAATACTTCCAAAATTAAAGGAAAATTATTCTGGACCAAGCCCTCCAAGTATATTCGTAGGTCGATTTGGGTATCCAAATGTTAAAATCGGTCCAATGGCTTCTTTGGACTCAGAATCCGTTCAATTTCTTGATGAACCTGACCTTTGGAAAACAACAATGTCAATGGAAGATATTGTTGGATTTCGGGCTAAATTACTAAGATTCATTACACCTCCAATCAAAGTTACACAGGCTACAACCCCTTCACGGATATTAGAAATAACACAGGAACAAATCCAATCTTCTACACCTGTTGATCTAGAAATTAAATTTAATAAACCACCAAAGATAGGAATGAGTTTCAATCGTTTCACTCAACCAATGGGTGCTCGTATCCAAGTTTCTTCGGTAGATCTCGCCTCAACACCGAAAATTTCCTTTAAAACCGATAGAATAGTATCTGATACAGATATGTATTCGATGGATGCAATATCTAAATTGTACGAACAAGAACACAGCGTAACTCAAATTACTCGCTTATTCTCTGCAGGCCTGTTGGGTATCAATAAGAACCGAAAATTTGTACCCACAAGATGGAGTATAACGGCAGTTGATGATATTGTTGGAAATCGACTGAGAAATCAAATTAGAGATTTTTCTTCGGTTTCTAACTACTTGGTCTATCACAATAGTTATCTTGATAATGATTTCTGGATTCTAATATTCCCTAAGCACGATTGGTTCTTTGACTATCATGAAACATGGAAAATGAAAAGTGCGTGGAATATCTCCGGAAAAATACCAAAAATCTTAACAGATACTGAAGGGCCAAATGGAAGAAAGAACTATGCGACAAATACTGTTGGTGGTTATTACGCTGCTAGACTCGCAGTACAAGAGAAATTGGTGAAAATGCGTAGAAAAGGTGCGGTAATTGCGTTTCGAGAAGTAGGAAAGGGGTATGCTATTCCATTAGGAGTCTGGCAAGTACGAGAAAATATGCGTCAAGCTCTCTCGAACCAACCCCTATTGTTTGAAACATTAGCAAATGCCTTGAAGCACATCTCAAAGGGATTAACTATTCCCATGAAGTATTATCATCGCTGCAGTCCTTTATTGCATAGATCAACACTAGATCAATTTCTTAAAATACACTAAACTTAAGATCCTTAAGTGAGAGCGTACAATCATGGTATATCGTGAAGGAATAACAACAGCAATAACCCAATATTATGTTTTTAATGGTGTTTTTCGTGAAGGGGAAGACACCTTGACTTTTGAAGAGGCGGATTCTAATCTGGTCGAGGTAGGAGTTAAACTCGAACAGGAATTTGCTGGAACATCACGAAAATTTGTTCTGGAAGTAGATCAATTCGATATTGACACTCATTATGCAGAAATTATTGCTGGGTTTACTGTATGGCCTTATGAAGATGATGATTCTGAAATAGTGATTATTTTAACCACCATTCATGACGAATTGGAAAGGGTAGGATTCTTAGAAGATGATCGCTATTATATGGGTGACGGCCCTGACATTCGGTAAAATCTATGAGAATATAGTAGATATTTAGCTCCATATTTCATTATCATCATGAATCTGGTTTCCGTAAATCCTTCGAAAAGTCTGGTGTACAGACTGAGGAGGTATTAATCCTGCTTCAGTAATAAATGCTGATATATTTCCTCGATCAATTGTTTCAAATGCAGGATTTAATACAGTCACGTTTTCAGGGAGACCTTCATCCCAAATCTCTTTTGGGGATCGCATCTCTATCTCACTTAAACGACCAATACTAGTAGCTTGGTCATATTTAAGGAGTGAAGTACAAATGTATAATGGAATATGTTCCTCTTCAGAAGCTAAGGCGCATAAACGAGATCCTATTTTATTTAAAGCAACTCCTTCAACTGTTACAGCATCTGCTCCCAAAAATATCATATGAGGATTGAAGGAATTCATCGCCCAACGCATAGCGGAGTCTACTACATGAGTTACTCGGATATTTGCCTCGGATAGTCTTCTAGCAGTTTTTCTTCCCTGGAATAATGGTCGTGTTTCTGTATTTATTACATCAAAATCCTTTCCCTGCTTAGCTGCTTCAAGGAAAATACCGACAGTAATAGAGGAATGACAATGTGTAAAAACTCGTGATCCGTTTTGAATCCGTTCCGCACCTATTTTAAATATACGTTGTTTTGCATCATCAATGAGTTTTATATATTTCTTTCCTAAATCTGATGCTTTTTCTTTTCCTTCTTGTCTTATTCCAGTCATAACATATCTAAGGCCATTTCTCAATGCTGGTTCTGTGACTCGAACATTGCTAAGTTCATCAACAACAGAGTTTAGATGATTAAACAACTTGTTTTCTTTTAGTGAAACGGTTTCTGCATGTTTTGCGAAGGCTTCAACACCATAAATTGCAACATTTGTCGCTCCTTGAATTTTAAGTGATTTGATATCATCCATTGTTTGACATAATTCTTTATATTCTGTTGTTTCAGGAAAATCGGCGTTCATTCCAAATTCATCTCCAATCTTCTTACTTTTTTACTAGTAATTCTTTTATAAACTTAATCACGGGAAGATATTGAAGATATTGATTCAATAATAATAAGATGAAATGGATAGAAAGAAATTACTAGTAATTATATATTCTAAGTTTTTACGAGACACTTACCGTTAAAAACGAATCTTCTTAGTTTCTTAATAATTTACTGGATTAATTGTGAAAAGGTCATGTCAAGTATCTTAAGAAGAATTTTCAAAGGAAAGGATCAAAGAGAATATCAAATTGTTATCATTGGACTTGACAGTGCTGGTAAAACGACAATTGTAAATCGGATGTTGAAATCAGAGTTCGTTCCAACGACAAGAACATTAGGGGTCAATTATCGAAAAGTGAAATATCGACAAATTGAGTTTAGTTTGATAGATCTCGGTGGCCAACAAATTTATCGCAATCTTCTATGGCAACCCTCACTCGAAAAAGCAGATGCAATAGTTTTTGTTTTAGATAGTGCCGATTTAAGAATAGCTGAAGCTTCTGAAGCATTTTGGGAATCAATAAAACAGAATGACGAAGCACCAGTTCTCTTCATTGCTAACAAAATTGATCTGGTTGGTGCTCGTTCTTTTGATATGATAGTACAAGATTTAGATTTAACACGTGCCACACGCTCATCAAGACCAGTTGGATTGTTTAGAATATCTGCAAAAACAGGGGAAAACTTCTATGATGCATTTGACTGGTTAGCAGATGTGGTAACAGGATCCGAATCAGTTTTTAAATGTAAACTCAGAGTAGTAATCCTCATTGACCTGGAAATGCATAAGATTTGGACTACAAAATTCGCAAATTTAGACAATGCGATCTTAGATGAATTTAATTCCAGTATTTCTGAAACAATGCAAGATCTAATGAAAAATCCAGCAGGGATGGAAGTAATCGTTGCATCTGATTTACAGTTAGTTGTTGTAAAGAATCATCCACTAGTTGTTGGAATGATAATAGGTTATTCAGATTCGGTTGTTCGATCAAAATTGATAGCAGAACGGCTCATTAAATCAGCAGGGGCATCGATTGACATTGGGGAATTTGATTCTAATGTATTAACTAAATTGCTTAAACGTCAGTGGCCCTTAGATATTTACAAACCAAAGACTGATTAGCTTATTCCTAGTAGAACCTTATGACTGTTTTCTAAAATTTTTAGCTAAAGATAGTCTTTAATGCCTAATCTATCTTTACGAGCAATTTCTGATTTTCCTAAGAACTGTTTCTCTAACATTTCAAACTCTTTAGTGATTTTAGGGCTTGCACTAGGGTGAATGACACTTTTAGCCTTAAGAAAGTGTTTCATTGATATTTTTTTGATTTTCAGATCCTCTCGAAGGCCAATCATTACGGCTTCTCTGCATATAGCAGCTATGTCAGCGCCTACATATCCCTCGAGATCGTTAGCAAGTTTATTAAGATCCACATCCTCAGTGAGGGACATACAACTAGTGTGAATCTTCAAAATCTTCTCTCTTGTATTAGAATCAGGCGGATGAACTAATAATAATCGATCAAATCTCCCAGGTCGTAACAGTGCAGGATCAATCATATCTGGACGATTACTAGCCGCCAATACAACCACATCGCGCAGACTCTCTAATCCATCAAGAAGGGAGAGAATTTGATTTACTACACTTTCCATCACATGACTTCCCCCACTAAACGCACCTCGTCTAGGAGCTATAGCATCAAGTTCATCTAAGAATATAATTGAGGGAGAGGATTGTTTTGCTTTTCGGAACACCTCTCTAACCGCTTTCTCACTCTCACCAACCCATTTTGAAAGTAATTCTGGGCCTCGAATTGCAATAAAATTTGCTTGGCTTTCTGTGGCTACTGCTTTGGCTAATAGGGTTTTTCCTGTGCCAGGTGGGCCGTAAAGTAGAATACCATGAGGAGGGGTAACTCCGTGGTTGGTGAAGATTTGTGGATGAGTAATTGGCCATTCTACGGCTTCAATGAGTTGTTGTTTTACAGTTTCTAATCCTCCAACATCTTCCCAGTGAACATTTGGAATTTCTAAAAGAACTTCTCTCATTGCAGATGGTTCAGTTGTTTTCAATGCATCATTAAAGTTTTCTTTAGAGACTACAAGACTTTGAAGTACTTCAGGAGTCAGGGGTTTGTCAAAATCAATATTAGGAAGAACTTTTCTTAGAGTATGCATTGCGGCTTCCTTTGTTAGTGCAGAAATATCTGCGCCAACAAAACCATGAGTTCTCGCAGCAAAATCCTTTAAATCCACATCTTGATCAATTGGCATACCCCGAGTGTGAACTAAAAGTATATCATATCGACCATTCCTATCAGGGACACCAATTTCAATCTCACGATCAAACCTTCCCGGTCTTCTTAAGGCAGGATCCAAGGCATTTGGCCGATTAGTGGCTCCAATGACAATTACTTTTCCTCTGCTTTTCAGTCCATCCAATAGCGCTAATAGTTGTGCTACAACCCGTCGTTCAACTTCACCAGTAACCTCTTCACGTTTCACAGCTATCGAATCCAATTCATCAATAAAAATAATGCTTGGAGCATCTTTTTCAGCCTGTTGGAATATCTCCCGAATTCTTTGTTCACTTTCCCCGTAGAATTTGGACATTATTTCTGGTCCTGCTATAGAAACAAAATTTACTCCTGATTCATTGGCAACTGCTTTTGCCAATAAGGTTTTACCAGTACCGGGTGGGCCATGTAATAGTACCCCTTTCGGTGGGTCAATTCCTAAGCGCTGAAAAAGTTCTGGATGCTTCATAGGCAGTTCAATCATTTCTCTGATTCTTTGAATTTCTTCAGATAAACCTCCTATGTCCTCGTACGTGATTCTCGGTAAAAATCTTAGATTTTTTGGGGCTTCTTCAATAATTTTGACTTCTGTTCTTTCACCTACAGTAACAATGCCCTCTGGGTCACTCGAAACAATTACGACCTTTATTTCTCCAAGGCTGACAGGACTGGTTGTGTTGAAAAAACGTGAGATAAAATCATCCATACCAGTACCAGGTGAACCTCCTGAGGGGGGGATTTTCCTTATTTGACCAGTGATAACCAACAAATCTCCACGCGATATTGGCCGATTTAAAAGTCGTTCACGGATTATTTCAGCACGAACTAATAGTCTAATACGTTCTTCAGCTGGAGCAATCGTAATACGTTTAGCTTCATACTTTTTGATTGGTATTATACTTACAGTCTCTCCCAAACTAGTTCCTACGTTCCCTCGGATTAATCCATCCATTCTTACAATTTTTTTTCCGCGATCTTCTCGCCTCCCAGGAATAACTAAGGCTCCAGTTTTACGCCCACTTGCTCTTTCGGTACTAAGCTCTACAATATCACCTGTTTCTAAGTTAAACTCTTTCATGATTGCGTAGTCAATACGGACCAATCCGCGGCCTACATCACCTTGATTTGCTTCAGCCACTTTCAAAGTTAATGTAGTGTTATTATTGTTCGACATCTGAAATTGCATCTCTCTAAATACTATTTGTTCATTAGAACTAATGACAGTTCTCCTTAAAAGTTTAGAGGTTATCACGCAGACTATCAAAGATAGTCATTGGTGTTTGCATGAAGTCATAAACTAACTCGTTGCCGATACTAGTCTCAATCGTGACGGATGTAACCCTACATCCTCTATCCTGTCAGCATTAAAAGCATTCAGGACTGCTTTTCTAAGAATGTTATAACCACCATTAACATCCGCATTGATAATACTACCTTTTTTTGATTGAAATAACCCACGACAAATCCTTTTACCAATATAATTGTCATGATGACTTAATGTTTCACAATCTAAGAATGAACATCTACTAGAATAACTTTCCTCTTGTTTAACAAATGTAATACCCTGTTCCTCTGCTTTATATTCTATCTGTTGTACTAGCTTGAAGTATGGAATATTAACAAAATTTTGTGTATTCCTCTTACCAATTCTACATTTATGTTTCCACTTCAGATTATATCCGATAACAATAGTTCCAATGTCGTTAGTCAAACAATAGTCAATAATTACCCTACTAGCTTTATGAAAATAATCCTTGATTTTCCTGTTGCGCTTATCTATTAATCTTTTTAATTTTTTTCCAGTTTTTATTCCCTGTCGATCGTAGGTTGATTGAATTCTAGCTTTATCTTTGTTATAATATTGATTAATGGACTTGGTAACCCCACCTTTAATCACAAATGGTTTTAAACCATTGTTATTTACTGCAGTTATGAGGTTACGAACCCCTAGATCGATAGCGAGTATATTAGCTTTAGTATGAAGCTTTGGATGAATTTGCTTTTTGTAAACAACTTCTAGCAAATATCCTACACCTTTAGGAAGAATCCTCACTTCACGAATGTCAACAGTGTCAGGCAATCTCGTTTTTACTTCAAATCCGACTTTTCTTGGTAATATTAGAACGCTATCTTTTAACTTCACCTGCTGATTGGTGAAAACTAGGATAAACTCTGCATTCTTTGATTTATATTTTGGTAGCCTAGGTCTGCCTGGGAATCTACTTTCACCTTTTTTCCAAAATTTAATGGCTCTAAAGAAGGATTTCCAGCTTCTATTAAGGATTATCAGGATTTGCTGAGCACTCTGAGTAGGAAGTTTTTGGTAATTTTCAGATGATTTCATCAGATAATACAAAGAATTATATTGAATCCATTTACCGTTCTTGAAAAATTCCTGACGGATAATATAGTTTCCTTCATTATAAAGGTTTTTGGATATATGACACAACTCAGATAAGTTTTTAGAAGTTTTCAACCATATCTGCTCAGTCCGAGTCACAATCAATTATTCATCCTCACTTCATTATTTGGTTTACAATCTAATATTTTTGAAATTCCTTAACTGACATTGTTAAAGACGAGTCTCGACTGATCAGCAGTTTAAAATCTAATCTTGTCGAAAAATCTAAGATGAAAGCAGGAATGAGCCTTGTTAAAGATAGACATCTTGGTCTTTTTCTTCATTCTATTGTTAATAAATTGACACTCGGGTAGAAATATAAGTAAAAGTAAAGGGATTTCTATATTAGGCTGAAATTTTTACATGGTTTTAATTTTAATTTTCCTTTATCAGAAGTGGATGCAAAAAATATCTAATTCTTAATTCTTCTTTTCCGCTGTAAATTTATATATTCTGATGTGTCATTAAATCCATTCTAAGTGATCATTCCTCTATTTATCTTTTTTTCTTGACATTATAAAATTCGGTATACGATTACTTGAACTAATATTTCACCCCAAGGATTTAAATCCAATTCTTTAATCTAAAACCTTCTTAGATGACGATATTAACTCTTTGAGAAGATCCAACGCTCCTAAAACAGCCAATCTTACACTTTCTTCATTATCACCATTAGTTGAAATAACTAATCTAATTTGCTCTTCTTCTTGATACGTATTTGGTAATGATTTTATCCAAACATCAAATTTCTCTCTTACTTTTTGGAGATAAGGTGCTAGTAGAGATTCATCCCTGAAGGGAGTACAATACTCTGTTTCAAAATAGTGGTTGTGTTCACGATTCCCTAATAGTATTAATTCTGGTATGATCAGACGAAACATCTCTCTCATCTCTTTTGGAACTCCAGGGAAACAAAAAATTCTAAGATTAGATTGTAAATCATTATAGAATATTCCAGGGGCAGTTCCTACAGGGTTATGTATGGGAGTTGTACCTTCCGGCAGATAAGCCATTTTTTCCCTTGCTGAGGTTATTTCTGCAGTATCCACTAACCCCTCACTAAATAACGCCAAATATCGATTTGTAACAATATCTAATGCTTCCGAATTTAGATTTAATGGTACTTCTAATGCCTTTGCGAGAAATTTCGATGTTGAATCATCCCAAGTTGGCCCTAAACCACCTGTTATGATAATAAGCTGGTAGTTTTTAGAAATTAAGACTTCTCGGATTTCATTGGAAACACTTTCAATTTCATCAGGAAGAGTAATGATTTTTTTCACGAAAAAACCAATTTTTGTAAGGTTTTCAGCTAAGAATGCAGCATTTGTGTTTACTGTTTTACCAGAAAGTAATTCATTTCCAATTGAGATAAGTAGGACATTAACCATATTTTACACCGAAACCTATTTCCTTCCGAGCTTGATTCTATTATTCAATATATGAAAATATTTGAAAATATGTTTTTTTACTCTTTTTTGCAATAAGAATCTTAATGTAAGAGATAAAAAGGATAATTATCAGAGCT
>JAEOSP010000442.1 GCA_016840305.1 Candidatus Hodarchaeota archaeon | reverse complement strand
GCGAATAGCTTTTCCTTTGATAATCCGATAGCTCTCATTATTAGAAATGTTCTCTCAAATGTTGTTACGAACCATGAAATACTATGGAAAAATCTTGCTAGAGCGATTATTAGTAATACAAAAAATAGCAGTTCCAATTTGCTAAATATATCTCTTATTAATATTTCAGAAAAGACATCTGCTTGCTGTTCGTTCCAAACCATAATTTCTCTGTATTTATTGTTCAATAATTCTCTCAACGTTTTTTCAACATTTTTCAATGTTATACTTCCCTTTGTTTTTATTTTCACCTCACTATAATTTAATTTAGTTAAAGATTCGTCTATAATTGTAGCAAAATCTTCTAAATTAACCATAATAGTCTGTTGAAGCTCTGTTACTCCAGTAATCGTTCCTACTACATCACACATTCCGTACAGGTTTTCACTACGAATATGGTAAGTAATGTTTGATGTTAAGTATCCGCTTACTTCCATTCCCTGGAGACATTCTATTGGTGTTTGATTCGTTTTCGGAAATCTTCCCTCTACAATTCTTGATGATGTAAATAGCCTAGTCAATGCTGTTAGATTGGTACCAATCAAATTTGTCTGCAAAACCATTCCTTTTGATGAAAAATTTGTCATTCGTTTAGCTAGAGGTAATAACTCCGCGAAATCTCCCTGATATAGCTTCTCCACTATTTCCCTTGATATCTCTTGATCTGGATCAATAGGTCTAATAGAAAAACGGTCACTGTAACCTATTTGTTCAGTTAAGCCAAAAATTGTTAGAGCAAACCCTGTAATAATTCCTGATGTCGCTATTATTACTGCAATTATCCATGAGAATCCCAATATAGAACGGATTGTGTGTTCAGAACGACAACCAAGTAGTTTCAAGAAGAGTATGGTTAAATGGCTAAACATTATTCTAACGCCCACAAATCAGATTCTAATAATGATCATTTGAAATAATACGAAATTGTATATTCATTAAGACCAATTTAGCTAATCATAAATTATTTCATCAAGCCAAATCATTTAAAGGGTTTATCCAAAGGATTTCTCTCATAAGATCTTGAATAATTGAAATCTATCATTTTCAAAAGATAATTCAAAGTAAGTAGTGTTACTTAACGATCTAAAAAAGTGTGTTGTTAACAGGATATTCTTCTTGTAAACATCAAAGTAAATGTTACCCATATTTGGAACGACAATAAACTTGAATGAAAATTCAAATAACTGGGATTGATTATATCTAGAAGGGAGTAGATACCTAAAAGGATGTTTTAACATCTCAACTAGATGGCTGATGTTTTGTGATGAGTAGAATTGATTTCCTAATAATCTTCCCTGATAATAGAAGTCTAATGTTGGGTGTTGGGTAAAGAATTGTAACCCAGGCATTCGTACCGTCAATATAGCTCCTGGAGTTGTACTGAATTGGTTGATTTTATCGATAACTGTTTGATAATCTTCATTATATTCGTATTCCATAGTACCTTGAAAGGTTTGAAGATCACCAGAGCTTTGTAAAAAAACATAACCTTGTACAACAATTGGAACCAGTACAACAACTAGAAATAATGTACTAGTTAAACCAGTCTTTAATTTGTGAATATTTTTGGTTGATAATAATTCCTTTTTGTCTTGGAGGGAGATTTTAGCAATTATATTTGGCTTGATTGGTTTATTACTTGTCAGAATTAGGAATCCCATCCAAATCAAAGAAAAACTTACTGTCTGAATAATGAAATTTTCTGGATGGAAATAATAGAAGAAAGCTGATTTATTATATGCTATCCCTATCATTTCCTGAGAATTTTCTTTAAGTATGGCTAGATCAAGAGGTATTAAATAATAAAAATTAGTGCAACCAAAGAATAATAACACTACTCGGTGAAGTTTTGTCTCTAGAGGAATATCAAAGAACTCTAGTAAGGAATAAAACCCATGAGTAATTAGAATTGCAAAAGGAATGTAAATCGGACTGAGATAGCGGATAGATCCTTGAAAGTAATAAGCAACCCATATTATAAAAAAAAGTAGAACCCATATGCTAATAGTGGAAATTTCTGTTCCACGAATGAGTGCTAGAACTTTAGGGACAATCCAAGGGAGGCAAAAAGCCGTTCCAATAAAGAAAAACAGACTAGCAGACCAAAAAT
>JAEOSP010000441.1 GCA_016840305.1 Candidatus Hodarchaeota archaeon | reverse complement strand
AGTTTATTTATTTTGGATGTAAGAACAGAGGAGGAGTATTCTGTCGGTCATATTAAAAATTCTTACTTATTGCCGTATACAGACATACTATCACGACAAGATGAACTTCCTGATAATAAAACACAGCCCATACTTGTATACTGTCGATCTGGAAGACGTTCAGAAATTGCTTCAGCTACTCTGATTGATTTGAACTATACAACAATATTTAATATGTTGGATGGTTTTTCAGCTTGGCTAGATGCAAATTTTCCCTATGAGAGGTCAAATTCTGATCCAAATATAGATTTAACAACCCTAATCCTTATGCTTACAATCATTTGTACTCTAGGGTTGGTTACAATCATAATTGGCGTTATTTTCATAAGTAAAAAAAAACCAAAGGACTGAAAATCAAATCAGTCACTAATATTTATTTTATAGGTTAAACATGCCCCGACCTCTAAAAAAGCCTCTAATAGCCCAAAAAATCCGCTTTTTTACTGATTGGTGCATTGAGCAAGTCTAAAAAGATATAGAAAAGGGATTCACATTGGTTAGTTACCAGAAGCAATCGCTGCAATTTGTAACCGTGAAGTTTTGATTGCGAAGTTAATTACCAATGGATCAGTTAAAGGTGATCCTGAGGCAATTATTCAAGCATTTACATTAGATCCAATGGTAAATGATTTGGATTTGGCTGAAAAATTAGCTACTGCATATATAGACGAGTTCAAAACGTTTCTTCCACAATTTTTCGGAAATGGTATTATTGAGTAAATCTTGGTCTAGGCTTCTTTCCAGTCCCAAACACCGATTTTCTGCCATCGACAATAAGCCCATATCCAGGTTTGAATCATAATGGCTGCATCGTAAGCTGTAAATGAAAAATGCCAGTCCTTCTGTGGTCTGAGATAACAAATTTCTGTGTGATCGTGCTCATCGCGTCGATGGACATGATGTACTCGCCCAGAGATTTTTGGTTCTATTATCCACGCATGTGGAGGAGCACTAGGGTAATTATGAGGAAATTCCATTAGTACGACAAATGTACCACAAGCATATTCCCCAGTAGTTTTGTAGATGACTTTTACACAAATATTCCCATTTTCTAAATAATAAAAGTCCTTTCTAGCTAATCTTGGAAAAACTCCTTTTAATTCGTGAAGTTCATCGTCAACGGTTCGTCTCATCATCCATCTTCCAAAGATTTGCATTTTGTACTGTTGTCAAAGCACGTGATCAAAAAATCCTGCTTCTGGCCAGTCCCAAACACCAGTTATAGTCCATTTACAGTACGTAGATAACCAATTTTCAATAAGAATGGCTGCATCATAAGAGCTCAGACTAAAATTCCAATCTTTCTTGGGTCTCAAATAGCATATGTCAGCATGACCGTCTTCATCTCGTTTATATACATGAGGCGTTTTTTTTGGTAATTTTGGCTTTTGAACCCACGCATGAGGAGCCCCAACTGGATAATTATAAGGGAATTCAATTAATATATCAAATACACCACAAGCATACTTTCCATAGGTAACATAACTGACTTGCACACATTTGTTGCCATTTGGAAGCGTCTGAAAGTCTCTTCTCCTGATCTCGGGGAAAATCTTCCTAATTTTCTCGTGCTCCCTATCAATTAGGTTTCCTCTTAGTGACATACTCGTTGCTTCCTCAAATGGATATTGTTTAATAACTCTTGACTATTCATCAGATTCGTTTTTCAATTCATCTGTGTTTCCATGGAACGGACACCGGGTATCTTTAGTTAAATCCTCATAATAATATAACTCTAGGCCTTCAAATTTAACCGATTCTCCATCATTCTTTAACATTGTTCGGTTGAACCACATATAGAAATTCTGGTCAAATTTATAGAGTCCATGTTCATTTTCTTGAAGTAAAACGTCTAAAGAGAACTTTGAGAGAAGGATAGTTAGGTTATCTATATCTAATCCTAATCCTGGTTGCGCAATTTGTTCCTGGAGGGTTCTATCATAGCTAATTTGTTTTTCTAATTCGGAAGTGGTTGGTAATGAGCTTGTACCAACTTTATCAATCGGATCAGAATAAATACAATGGTAACAATAGTCTTCCTTGCGAGGGTCAACCTTGAACATCAGACCTCCTTTCACTCCGTCAAAAGTTCCAGCAAAAATGATAGGAATAGGGAGATGATTTGTATGAATAAAATCGTTTACAGAATAGTTAACTGTGAGCTCTCCTGAGACTGCGATAATAAGATCAACTCCCTGGAACATTTTCAGGAATTCTTTAGAATCAGCTTCAGTGTGAAGATCGAACTTTTTCTCCGCTGTCTGTATATTCACATCAGGAATTCTTTTCTCAATGAACTCTTTTACAGCATGAGTTTTATATCGACCTAATTGGGAAAGGTCACAGATATGTCTAATAATATTATGGGTTTCTAATCTGTCATCATCTAAAAAAATGAAATTCTTTAATCCAGATTTTGCTAAATAAACAGCTAATAATGATCCACCTGATCCCATCCCAATAATAACTACTTTTTTCGTCTTTAGCATTTCTAAAGGAGTTTCATTTTGGTCAATACGAACAAAAAGTCTTTGAAGGTCCACTAGCTCTACATTCAATCTCACATTTGAAAGTTTATCCTCAAAACCATTATGAATGTCAATTTTTAAATCCAAAACATCTTCTGAATCAATGTATACATGTAAATAGGGATAATTCAGCACATCTTTATGTAAATCCTCTTTAAATGTGAAAATACCTATTAATTGATCAAAACCATTGGATTTGGATATTCCAGTCAAATGACAGACCGTATAATCATCATATACCCTTCCATATAATGAATAAGATCCCGTTTGACTATTCAATCTTTTTAATCCTAACAGAAAAGAAGGGAAAATTAATACTTTCATCAAAGCCACATCAGTTTTTTAGTACTTTCCATAAGGGTTGCTTAAGTAATGATGGAACTTCATCTTCTAAATTTGCTTTCAAAAGTTCAAGAAAAGGAAGAAGTAGTTCCTCATTATTAAGGACATCTGCATCATGCTTATTAATAGTGATATTTTTAGACATATCTTTCGAAGACAAATCAATGTATAGTTTCCCATTAGGAAACTCAGGAGGAATAGAAAGTGTTATAAGAAGATCTATTTCTTCTTGTAAATCCGAATTTTTGAATTTCACTTGATAAGGGAAAGAAATTATTCTTTCACCATTAGTAGAGCCTGGAAAGTCATCAATTTCATTTATGGGGAAATTATAGTCATATATTTCTAATAATGCTTCTTTTATCGTTTTAACAATCTCAGATGAAATCCCAGAAGTTACTTCTTCTCCTGGATGGTCATCATTAAAATACGTAATATCTTCTGGACGAACTCTAAAGGTTTGAAAAGGTTCATTTTTGTTGGTAGAATCATTATTTGTTCTTTTATAAACCTCAATAATCAATTCATTGTTATCTTTAGATAAAAAATCAAGAATACATGTCATAATGACATTTCTATGTGAATTACTTAGGAAAAAATCCTCTATTTGTCTTAGATCCCCAGAACTAGGACCACCATATCCCAGATGTTTGTGCCAGTTACCTAAATAGAGAGTTGACTCATTTTCAAGAATTTCTTTCGCGTAATTTGGATCAATTTCATAGTAGGAACTTTTTCTTGTACAACTAGTATCTGGAGGTATATACATTGTATCAATTGTAACACTGAGTGAATTTGCACTCTCACTGATTTTACCAAAAAGCATGCCTCCAGTTTCTAAATCAGGCCATAGGGAAGCTTCATTAACCATAAGATCGTGCACTGACTGATTAAATTGTACGAAAATAGATATCATATAATTATCAGACAACGAGAATATCCCCAAACAATGAAAGAAACAAAAGAAAATCGTTGTTAATAATGCTTAGAAATTGGAACAGTTTCTTTATTCTTGTCAGCATCTTCCCTGGCTTTCTCTTTAGATTCTGTGTCTACTCTTTTAACTGGTCTTGGCATAAACATGAACTCCATTAATATACATATGAGCACGGTCAATCTTAGTTTATTAATTTTTATTTATTGGAAATTCGTATTTGACGAAAAATTCGTTCCAAAGAAAGAGAATTTCCAGATATACTCATCCAGTCATTGTTCAACTACCAATAAATAATCTGTGGTACAAATGTTAAACTAACTTAGAATGAAGGAAGTTCAAAAAACATTTTTCAATGAATAATTCGCGTTCACAATCTTATCCAGAGCAGTTCCAAAGCCAGAAAACATACTAGGTTCAATTAGCCCCTCCTCAAGATAGACAACATATTCATCGAAAAAATTAGATAAGATTGATTTAATCAAAATTGTCATTCGTCTCTTAGTAATATTCTTCGGTTCAGTAACCAAAGCTGCGAGAATGGGGCCAATTTTCTTATAGACAATCATATGCTGATCTAATTTAATTTCTTGAATAGATTCTCCCATGATTTGCTCAACAAAATTTGTCATTGCAATGAAAAAGCCTCCAATGATATCTGGGTGTGTATCTCCATCATGATAATGACGAGAGATTAAAACCAACCCTGATTCATGTATGATGTAAATATCTCGGATGGGCATTTTGCTAGATTTTGACAAGGGGAATCATCTTCACTCTTAAACCTACTTTTCAGTCATGTACAATAAGTAATCTCACCCTTAATATAATTAATAGATATCTAAGAACGACACATTTTTCATTTTGGTGTCGCTGATTTAATTTGATATCACCGTTAAAGCTCAAGGTATGGCCTATTGACTCAAAATTCCTATTAGTATTTTTAAATTGGATTACATTGAGATGTGATTCATCTTCTATAAACACATATTAAACTCTGGTGTGCGGCTGATTTTCACAGTAGCACTCTTAGAAGCAAAAAGTTTTAGGTGCTAGCAATATCAATAGATTATTGTGTTTTATAATGAAAAATACAACTCTTAATTATTACGAGAAGAATTCAAGGGAAATAACAGAGAAATATGAAAATCTAGATATGAAAAACCTCCAACAAAAACTTACAGAGGTATTTTCTAAGGAAGATAAACTATTAGAACTGGGTTGTGGATCAGGAAGAGATGCAGCCTTCTTAACCTCAAACGGTTATAACGTATTAGTTTCAGATGGATCCCAAAGTATGCTTAGTGAAGCAGTTAAATTACACCCAGAATTGAGAAAGAAGCAATGTAACATAAAACTACCTGGGAAAATCCCATTTCCTAAAGAAACATTTTCAGGAGTTTATGCAATTGCTGTCCTTATGCATCTTGAAATCAAAGATATTGACTTTGTTCTAAAAGAAATCTCACGCATACTAATGAGGAACGGGAAACTTTTCTTCTCTGTTTATATCAAAGAAAACAATAAGGTTGAAAGTATAATAACTCCTGAAGGGCGTTTTTTGACTTACATGTCTAAAGATCATTGGATTACGATCTGTGAATCATCTGATTTTTCCTTAATTTCATTGTTAGAAAATTCTGATGTTATGGGACGTGATATTAATTGGTGTTCCTTCTTTATGAGAAAAAGAGAATAATTGGATATTATTAACCCAGAGTGATTGAAATTTCCAAAGTTTAATAGGGGGGAAATACTGGAATTCCTGTGATATTGATTGAT
Organism: Candidatus Hodarchaeota archaeon; assembly: GCA_016840305.1. The sequence goes on along the minus strand of JAEOSP010000441.1, from coordinate 1,204 downwards.
TAATTAAAAATCTTGAAAGTTGTGAGATACTGAAATGATTCATCTTTTTGCCATTTGTAATATAGAAACTGGAATAGGCCATGAATTGTACGTGAATAATAGAAAAATTAAATTTAAAATAGATCCCACATTATTATGGCCATTAGTAAGTGCGTTAACTGCCTTCTCCAAGGAATTTGCCAGTGAGGGTAACTTACGAAGCATACATCTTGCTGATTTCCAGCTAGTAATTTACAACCCTCAAGAAGAGAACACACTTCCAATTGCATACATTGTTCTACAGGATATTTTTGATAATGTTGGTTATACACGTTCAAAAATTGAAGCGATTGATCAGATTTTAGGTGTCTACCTTTCCACAATTCTTGATTCCAATTTTTCACGTTTAAATGTTATTCCAAAAACTGAACAGTCAAGTATCAGTAAGATTATTCAATTCTCACAGCATTTTCCCCCAGAATTTTCGAAACAAATTGCAGAAGCAATATCACGTTTTGAAGGAAATGACACAGTGGGAATGCGTTTTAAGAGTCTTTATGTTGCAGATGTAGATGAAGGGATTATTGATCATTTTGGATTAAAGGATCCGAATGAAAGGGCTGTGTTTCAGTCATTTATTCCAATGATCCCGTCAAAGAAGGATTTATGGTTTGAAGCTAAATTAAATGAAGGTGATGAATCAGATGAGATGGACAGAGAAGGATGGATAATTAAGAGGATTGGGGATAATACAGATTTCTTTCTTATGAGTCGATTCTTCTACAACAGTGAGATAAAACCATATTTAGAGGCTCAATTGGATCGTATCTCTACTCAACTATACAAAGGGATCAAAGAACACCTCCCCAAACGTCCTTTTTAGCTTTGAAGAGTATTTTTTAAAAAAAGACCTAAAGCATATTTACCAGCTTGTTACTTACTCAACCTCTCTTTCAGGATGTTTTAGCAGCTCCATCACTTCACTGATGGATTTATCTCCAGTATTTCCAAAATCTAATATTGTTTTCAATGCTTTGAAGATCTGACCAATATTTAATCTGTTCTTAGAGATGACTTCTTCATTTTTAGCCATCCATTTGGCGATTTTCAAACTCTGGTCTTCTTCAATTCCATAATATTGCTCTGATAAGCGTTTAAATATTTCTTTGTCCATTTCAGGGTCTAAAATCGTTATTAATTTTGCTAATTCTTCAAAACGCGATTT
>JAEOSP010000440.1 GCA_016840305.1 Candidatus Hodarchaeota archaeon | reverse complement strand
ATCATGAAAGTGACTTATCGGGTACAATGGATGTTTGATTAAAATCTTGTCTAGTCCACTCTCACTAATTTTGTTATCAAATTCTTCTTGTAGAGACAATATATCAATTGTAGTTAAATGTTGAAAATTGGTTGTCGACAAAGAATAATCCACTCTATTAGTTTGTGATGACTGGTCAACAGCAGAAAGGTAATAATCAGTTTTTTTTGTTTCGAGATAAATTAGTGAAGAAGTAATTGTAGCGAGGGCTATACTCAGGCCAATTAATACAACCAAGGACGTACGGAGGTTTATCCGTAAAATTTGAACTAAGATTCGAAATTTTTCCCACGCCAACTTTTGACGATTCATAATCCCTTATACCTCATAAGCAGACCGAGAATACGAGGGTCTCTACCTTGTGTAAATGATGTTTTAAACTATCTAATGATTTCGATGTTCTCGTCTATCTGTTTTTCAAACTAGTTCAATTTGACCAAATTACAATTTTCCAAGGATATTTGTACAAACCTATTGATAAAGTTATTTCTCAAGGTCGTAAAGATATCATTAGAAGAATCTATTTTTTTTCCCTTTTTCTCTTGGTCCTTTGAATAACACATAAATTTTGGATTTCTCCATTTTGAATATTTAAGGAGAGGAAGTAATGGTTAGTGAAGAAATTGTAATTATTCACAACTTGGGATGACTAACTATGGGGTATCGATGCTGGATTTGTGGAACATCCGTTGAGGAGATTTTAGGCTATTGTAGTTTATCCTGTAGGCAAGTGTACGAGTACGCACGGCGGGAGGATATCCTAAATATGTTATTTGAACTACTTGAAATGCTTTTTTTTCGATTTTTAATTTCTCCATTTTAAATATTTACGGTGTGAGTTTAATAGAAGTATGAAGTATAATGACTGATATGGTATTGTTAGATCTATGGATTGAACAATTTTAGTCTTCAATCGCAAAAAACAATAAACATATGTTCTCTATTTCGAAATTAGTTACTCAGGATCAAGATTTTAAGAAAATATTGTTCTTCTTCTTTGTATTGTCGTACATGCGTAAAGAAAGCTAATCTTATAAGGAAGATAAGTCGAATATTAAGCAATTGATTTAAGGCTTATTCTATGAAACAAGGCAAAAATGTAGAGAAAATGAAATCTATTTGGATGAATCTATCAGAAAATCAACAGGATTGGATTTATACTGTTATTTCGATTTTTATTCTTATTTTGTCTTTCGGATGGCTAGTAGTTTTTTACGATAGTTCCACCTATGTTCATTTGTTAAGTTTACTATTTTCTCCTTTTTCAGGTTATTTTTTCTTTAAAGGAAAAGGCAAACGATATCGATCACAATGGATAAAACCGAATAGAGGAAAAACTAAGGAGAATTTATCATCAATTACTGATGTCCAAGAAGAAATAGTAAGTAAAAACAAGTAGAAGGATTATGAGATTATGAAACAGGTATCTTACATTTTTCTCTTTCAATCAAAAATACCTGTTTTATCAAATCATAGAGAACAACATTGATTCCTTCCTTCCCTTTTATACTTGAAATGCTTTTCTTGTTTTCTAAAATTGTTAATTCCAAGCTTGTTTTCGGTTTTAATTTTGACTGATTTTCCCATCAACTAGATGAAGTACTCTCATTCTATCTGTGATAAGAGATTCATCGTGAGTCACCATTATGATGGTTTTTCCTTGTGCATTCACTTCTAGTAATAATTGTATTATCGTTTCTGCATTCTCAGTATCAAGGTCACCCGTTGGTTCATCAGCTATGATAACTTGAGGTTCATTCGCTAATGCTCTTGCTATTCCGATACGTTGTTTTTCTCCTCCAGATAATTCTGCAGGAAAATTATCTTTTTTTTCATACAGATCAACCATTCTTAGGAGTTTGGTTGCACGTTGAGATCTTTGTTTAGCTGGAATATCAGCAATTAAAAGGGGATATTCAATGTTTTCTTGAGCTGTAAGTGAAGGATGCATATTGTAAAATTGGAAGATGATTCCAATTTCATGACGTCTTAGGTCACACAATGCAGAATCACTCTGATTATTTAGTTCTTGATGATTAAATTGGAGAATCCCTTTTGTTATATTATCTAGACCAGCCAATAGGTTTAGTAATGTAGTTTTTCCTGATCCCGAAGGCCCCAATATTGCCAGAAATTCTCCTTGATAAACTTTAAGATCGATTCCATCAATTGCCTTTACTACTTCTGCGCTACTTTCGTACCAACGTCTAACATCCTTCAGATGATATTGGATTTCTTTCGTTTTCATGTTGAATTCCTCCTTTTACTCTTGTTCTTGTCTTTAAATGGAGTCAACACGATTTTATCACCATCAATTTTGACTTTGACTGAGGTTAAATCCTGAAATTGATGCAACACTTCACGAGGTAGTCTCAGATTTCCCTGTGAATCTACAATAATAACTTCTTCTTTAAGGTCAATCTCACGGGATTTCAGATCCCTAACATGATAAGTCGTAAGTCGTCCGTCTTGAATTCGGTAGGTTCTGTCTGCCATCTTAGCAAAACGCACATCAGGTGTCATGACGATAATAGTTAAGCCTGTTTCTTTATTCAACTGCTTGAAATAATCAATAATCAAAGCAGTTGTCATACTATCTAATTCTCCAGTCGGTTCATCTGCAAGAAGCAATGTAGGATTATTAGCAAGAGCAACCGCAATTGCAACTCGTTGTTGCTCCCCTCCCGACAATTGTGCGGGTTTACGATGATTTTTTCCTTCTAAACCTACTCTTTCCAGTAATTCGATGGCTCTACTCTTTTCATTTCCTGGAAATTTCCCTGAAGACCTCATGGGAAACATTACATTTTGAACCGCATCTAAACTCCAGATTAAATTGTCTCTTGGAGCTTGATACATGATCCCAATTTCATTTGAACGATAGTAATTTAATTCAGAATCGGTATAGCTATTCACTAATGTTTTGTTAAACCAGAGCTCTCCTGAACTGGGTTGATCAAATGTACTAATTAAGCGTAGAAGTGTAGATTTTCCTGCGCCTGAGGGACCTATGATGGAAATTAATTCCCCCTTTATTACTTGAAGGTTCAGTCCTCTTAACGCGGGAAACATTAATCCCTCCACTGCAGAGGGGTAGATTTTGATCAGATCTTTACATTCTACTAACAATAGACTCACTCCACCTTAAGTATTTTTGAGACATTAGCACGTGTGGCTCGATAGGAGGCAATAAAACTTGATAAGACGGTAATGACTAAGATAGACCCAAAGATCAGGATAACAGAAAGAGTATCTATAATCAACATCATTGGTGGATCGTAACCAAGGGGAGGGCCTTGTCCAAAACTGGAAAAGGTCATTAGTATTCCTAAGCCGATCAACGCGCCTGGTATTCCACTTATTACTACTAATAAAAATGGTTCTGTAAACATCAGCAGAAATACTTGCTTAAATTTCATGCCAAGTGCACGACTCAAACCAATTTCTTTTGCATGATTGGTAATACGAGTTATATTAAATAAGAAAAGAAGAATGAGTAGTACTATAAGAGCAACCAAGAAATCAAAGTTAGTGATGATCCAAAGGACATTTGCAACAAGAGAATCAGGATCAACCTCTAATTTGTCTGATGTAAGGTAAAAACTACTCAAATCAACACCAAAATCTTCCAATAGACTTTTAACCTGTGCTACGACCTCACTTTGATTAGTATTTGAAGCAATTTTACAGAAAATATAGTTAGCCTCAGTCCAGTTAGCTATCCCCTCCAAAGCTGACAATGTGGTTATATAGAATCTCTGATCAGCGTTATATCTTTCAATTAATCTTGGCCAGAAATCAGTTTTGTCGGTTATTGTCATATTTATTTTCGGGGTTAGATTAAGAAGGAATTCGTCGTTTATTGATAATTTCTCAATTTTTGCCGAGGAAGAATCTATAATTACTGGGTATAGTACTTCTGAATCATGAAGAGTGGCTACTAGGGTACTTATAGACTTAGTTGCATAGTTTGCTTTCCAAAAAGCTACCTCTGCGAAATTGGCTTCAATTCCCATTATTTCAATGTGAATACTCGTTCCAGAGGTAGTTGAGATAATTGTTTTAAAGATTGAAACTTGAGAAGAGGTTAGACCTGGTAGAGCATTCAATTCTGCAGAAAGAGTACCAACGGTCCCTTTCTCAGGTAAATCCCTTGTGTAAATAACTATATCACTTCCTGCTTTATAATAGGTGGTGTTTATGGCTTGTTGATTCAGTGAGGGAAGAAGAGATGATAAAATCATCAAAAAACTGATTGTTAACGCGATGAGCATGGTTGTTCTCGTCGTTACTCTCATATTCACATTTAAGTTTCGAGTTGCTATTGCTAATATTTTTCGGTCTTTCTTCCATAACATTCGCCCTAATCTATCCAAAATCACAGGCATTAACCTGTTGTAAGCAAAAATGAATCCTATCAAGAGAGAAAGGGGGCTGAAAAAGCCAAGGATCATAATGATAGGTAGGAAAAGGATTGAGATCGCTTCTCCAACTCTTGCATCAGTTATGAGTTCCATGAATATATTCAAGAGAAATATCCCTATTATTCCTTGAATGAGTAGGAAAACATCGAAATTCTGTCTTGTTCTACCTTTTTTTCGTGGTTTTTTCTTACTGGCCTCTTCTTCTAAATACACGATACTAGCGTTTGCAAGTTTTACGATCGTACGGAAATGGACTAGAAATGTGATAATCAATCCCATCCCAACAACGGAAATAATTGTTGATTGCGAGACGATCGGTGAATCTGGTAATTTTGCATAATCGAATCTCATATATCCTGTGGTCGTCGAAATCAAATAATAAACTGGTATACTGAGGACTAATCCAACGAATGATGCCATGATCGCAAGTATGAATGTCTCAAAGGATAATGCAGCAAAGAGAAATGGTTTTGATATACCTCGCATCTTATACAAAGCGAGAGACTTGCGTCTGCCTTCATTGATAAGCCCTAGTGAAAAATTAACTAGGAGGAAACTGGTAATAAGTGCAGGAATGCTCAGAATTATGAACATGGAACCAAAAGTGCTGAATTCAAAAATTGTATTTTGGATGGTTGAATAAATGATATAGGAAGGGCTAGTAAAATCGTATTGAATTACTTCATCTTGTATTAATACTTGGATTTCTATGTCAGACCAATGCCCCCATGCTCCAAATTCCTCAATATTTTCCACTGTTTGGAGGACAGTATGAGGAGTTACTTGAGAAAAGTCAAAAACATAGCAATATTCAATGTGACTTGAAATAGGTCTGTCAGAGAGTGTTCTTAATATATTATGCAGAGTTAAATACGTATTTGTTTGCATAAAGACATTTATTCTATTTGAACTTGTGTGATCCGATAAGAAGGAGGATTGGAGTCCTGTAGAATTCAACATTCCTACGATGTTCAGACTGATATTGTAATATTTACTATTATCATTTATGCTATAAGAGATGGAAAGATTTATTGTTTCACTCAAATTTACTTCAGTTGTTATGCTACTTGGAAGATAGATCCACACCTCATCAACCCCAGATGGAATGGCACTTCCATTGATACTATCTTCAAGAAGTGTTTCAGTAAAGGGGAGAGCAATGAAATTTATGCGTTCAGTTGAATTGAAGAATAACTCATTAAGACTCATCCAACAGGTGTAAGGAAAAGAGGACTGTTTTAGAATAGTATCGATATTAAATTGCTCAAACTTTGTATTCAGAGCACCTTGAATCAAATCGATATCTCCTAATGAGAAGTTACAGCTCGATTCGTCATGAAGAATGTAATCGAGTGGTCGTTCAAACACTGGTTTATCTAAAGCTTCAAGATAGTAATTAGTTTTATTTGAATCTACGTAAATGATACTTGCAGAGATCATTGACATTGCGATTGTTATTCCAATAAGAGTAATAAATGACTGACGGAGATTGACTCGTGAGATTTGGCTTAGTAATCTTAGCTTCCCTCTAAAAATTTTGATCTGCCTCAATCTCTTCCTATCAGTATATTCATTTGATTGAAATAATCGGGAAAATACATGTTCGTGAGAATTTTCCATTTTGAATATTTAAGTTACATCTTCAATAGAGGTATGTAGTATGGAGTTATGTTCCTATGAATTCTCGAGCCTCTTCCCAATCTTCTGATTCTGATCTTGAAGGTCTTGAACACCTTCTTTCTTACTTATATTCTAATCTTTCTTCTCCTGATCCTAGTTTACCTGGTCGACAGGTCATACCTACTTATTTAAAGAAATTGGACAAACAATGGCGTGGTGGTTGGTCCTGGCAATGGCCTATGCTTATTGCTGGTCCTCCTGATGCTGGTAAAACTCTTTTTGCTTATCAATTACTTGCTTCTACTCTTTTAAGTTGTCTTTCTCCTTGGAGGATTCTTTCTTTTAATTTAAAAGGTGATTTTCAACCTGAATCCATTCTTCCTATTCTCAGCTCAAGAAGTAAACGTAAGGGAAGAGGGTTTCTTGGTCGTTTAGATCATGTTTCTTTACTCTCCGAAAAATCGGTGTGGTTTTCTTTTCAAATGATGTCTGAGCGGGATAATCTTTGTCTTTTTTTTATTGATGCTTGGAATCATCGTTTTCCTGAGTATCAAAATTCAGTTTGGTGGCGAGATTTAGCTAAACTAGCTCAAATGAAACAGATGGCCTTCCTTATGACTGTTAGGGGTGAGTTGGAATCCTTGTTAGCAGCTCACCCTTTTGCTTCCATTCCCTATTTTGTTTATATTACCAAGAAAAAGCATTGTTATCATCGTATCCGTGTCTGGCAGAATAGCTCCCGTACTAAAATCTATGATCAGGTAGTGCGTTTTACTGGTTATTTTCAGGAACCTCGTCCTCCTTCTACTCGCTCTAAGAGGGATTAATCTTTACTTCTGGCAACTTTGATCTAACTAAGCTCCCTCCTATTGTTCAACATTTTCCTTTTGATAGCTTTCGTTCTGGTCAGACACAATTTCTGAAACTTATTAGTGAACATAAGCGCTTACTTCTCTCCGCTCCTACTGGTTTTGGTAAATCTATTATTGCTCTTACTGGTATCTGGGATTGGGTTAAGGATGGTGATTACCAGTTATGGTTGTTTTCCAAGACTAAGGCTCAATTGAGTTCTGTGTTCCTTCGAACGCTTAAGAAATTCTATATCACTCCTCCTGCTGATCAATTGACGGTTCTTCCCTTAATTGCTCATCTCGATTTATGTCCTCAACCTTCTGATACTGATTGTTATCGTTGTTCATTAAAGAATCGATCTCGTTTTTTGTCCAAATCAGATTTATCAAAATTACTTCCTTCTATTACTCTTGGCCAATGTCCTGATACTATTGCTGGTTATAGTCAGCTTTTTGCTCCCTTTGGTTGTCCTTCTGCAATAATTAAACGTCTTTTACCCCGTGCTAATATTATTCTTCTCCCCCAAGGCTTCTTGGAGTCGTATCCTCTTAGAGAGAAGTTATCAAAGATTATTAAGGGTTCTTTAGCGAGTGGTTTTCGTCGTTCCCATCGATTTACCGTAATTGATGAGGCACATAATTTCGGTCCCATGACTGAAGCTGCATTATCAGTTAATCAATTACTTCATGTCCAATCCATTGGTGCTTTTCCTGTTGTTCAGTCGTTATTGAAGTTGTGTTATAAGCCTTTGGGTCAGGTTGATCGTCCTTGTTCTGCTGATTCTGCCCATGTTGTTCAAATCGATCACTTCTTACATCAACGTGGTATTCATAACCATCTTTCTCCTGACGATCTTGAGTCTCTACATGCTGTACGCGCTTTTCTTGTTGGAAAGGGTCAATATTGGGTTCATAATGAAGAAGGACTTGTACAACTTAATCCTTACCCGAAAGATATTTTTGATTTCATCCACAAGCATTTTGATCGTGTTATTCTGATGTCGGCTACTTTTTGTCGTATTCAGTTTTTCAAATACTTTTATGGGATCCACGGTAGTAAATATCCTTATCGTTCTTATTCTGTTTCTAAAACCGCCCAACAGCATCGTCAATTATTTCCTGTTGCATTTGTTAGCAGTAGAATTAGTAGTACACCGAAAAACCGCACTCCAAGTTTTTTTACTGAAATTACCGATATTATTTCCCGTACCGCTCTTATGGCTGATGATCATACCTTAATTTTTGTCCCTTCATATGAAGTCTTGGACACTCTTTTTCCTCTTCTTATAAAGTGCCTTTCAATGCATATGTCGATTTTCCGTGAACCTGCTAAAGGAAGAGTTCCTTTTCTTAAAACGCTTATTCACGGTGATCGTAGTGTTATTGTAGCTGTTTACGGTGGTAAATTTACTGAAGGTATTGAGATACTTGATCCAGAAACTGGTCGTAGTCGTATTCGATGTGTTGTTCTTGTTGGCTTACCTTTCCCTGCTCCTACTCCTGAGTTCTTATTACTCAAACATCTTTATCGTCAGAAATGGAAATTCTTACACTTTGTCAATTGGATTTTGATTGAGCGTCCTCTTTACAATATTGTCATGCAATGTCTTGGTCGTGCTATCCGTTCTGAACAGGATCATGCTGTTGCTCTCATTCTTGACTATCGTATTCTTTTTCATCAATTTATCCCTTTTCTTTCTCGTTATTCTTCCAAAGCCGATTTACTTAATGGTCTTCAGTATCGTTTTGCTATAATTAATAAGGATGGAAAATCTCGAATCAAGGATTCTTATAACAATGTAGTCTGATCTTCTCTTTGCTCGACCAGTATTATTAGAGACACTCTTACTAGATCAACAAAACAAGTGATATTCTTTGATACGAATGTCTATTATTGCCTTTATGAAAATCTCTCTCAATAATTTCTGT
>JAEOSP010000439.1 GCA_016840305.1 Candidatus Hodarchaeota archaeon | reverse complement strand
TCAAGCAAATAAAGTGATGAAAGAAGAGTTCAGCCGCAATGGGAAGAAATTTTTCTCCTTGGAGGAACGTATATTCAAACATCCTCAATCTTTGAATCCTGGTAATTTCGTAAAATCATGGAACATCTTTTTAGGACACATCGAAACTACTCCTGAGACTATCAGTGTCACACTAAAACGTGCTGATGATGCTGGACTTTACAAACTTTTTGATTCTTGCTATGTTAATAAGGCAACAAGAATTTTCGATTTTATGCAGCCAGCGGAGGAAGTGTTGAAACATACTTGGTCCTCAGTCAACGGGGTGATCAAAAATTCATACAATGAACTCTGGCCATCGTTTACATATCCTCCTGCTCTTTTACGTCACTTTAGGAGCGTAGAAGTACTAGATGAATTCTTTGTATTAGTTGGAGATACATACCTTTCTCAAAAACATCTCTTCAAAAAAGATTGGAATTCGTTTCTAACGAAAAATATGGATTCAGAAACTTTCCTATCGTGGTGGATTTCTTCAATTAAATTTGAGACTGATTTCAGCAGCTTTACTGCAATAGCGGAGGTTCAGGATTTTCTTACATTTTTACGTAGAAATCCTTCAGCTCACAATATTGAATTACTTTTCAAACCAACGCCAAGCAGAAAAATCCTAATAAATTTTGCAACTAATATAGCTATACGATTCGTGTTATTTTCCCAGGAGAAAAATCTCATTCCAGTTATGAAACATCTTGGCCTGCCTCCAAGTCTTAAAGCCACTTTGAACCTTTCTCCTTATAAAGTTGCGGTGAAGCTCTTTAATCACTATTCAAACAAGGAGGAATTGATTTCTGTCCTAGATGAAAGTTCATTTAACAATGCTCTTTCTAGATTCTTTGTTGAATACTTGATTTATCTCAATAACACTCCTCTCAAAGCTAATTACAGGATATTTTTTAGTCAGTAGTTATTCAATTTCTCCAACAAATTTTTTGTGTTAACACTTCTATAGTTAAAAATTTCATCGAATAATCCATAAAGAATATGCTAAAACAATATTTTTTTAGGAACATTTATCGTTGGATATACGACATTTTCCTGAACATCGTAAATTGGTACTTTGACGACGTCTTAACTAATTTTCAACTAGGTTTAAAAGGTGTTGTCAGTACCATTTCGTGATGGGGACTACTGTAGGATACTCACTCATACCAGAGGCACCCTTTAAGTCAAAACTATGGTATTGGTTGTGTGTAGGAGCACTAAAACATACATCGACCAAACCTTGAGTGATATCAAAAACCATTGACCACAGTGTACCAAAGCCATCATCATAAAAATGATTACACAAACCTTCTGGGTGAAGAGTTGCAAAGAGTGATCGTATATCATCTTTTCTTATGTTAGGAGTCTTAGATCGGTACCAATCATTAATCAGCTTTTCTCGTATTTTTGAATGAGTAATAATGCCACAATTCAGCTTATTAAATTGCTCCATTTCAGATAAACGAAAATGATTCACTGAATAAACGAATGGATCAGTATCATCCTTATTTATTTGGTGAATACCCATCTTCTCGTCAGCAACTTCTACAATGGCAGCGTTTGACTGTCTATCTGCAAGGAGAAGCGTGAAATATCCTGTCACTGGTAGTTTTTCTAAACATTTCAGAGCACTTTCAACCGATGTGCAAGTGTCCAATAAAGTACGAATTGCTAACCAGAACATTGGACCCTTATGTTTGAATGGAACACCAAAAATTCCCCCACCTGTCATCGAAACCACGAGTCCATATTCATTCATTCCATCATGCCGGCCATGTAATAAACAGGAAAATCCAATATGTTTTGCCTTTCCTTTAACACGAGTTGTTATTAACTTCAAATCCTCTTCTCTGTGATTCCATTCATAACTCCGTCCTACATACATCCTATTATTTTGAGAAAAAGAAGGTAAAATAGCAAGCTGTGAACATTTACCTTCAATAGTATCGTTAAAGGTCCAGTTCCAAAAAGGAATTTTATCAGGAGTCACATCAAAATGATCCGCAAACCCTTGAATTTCTTGACTAATCCCTGGACAGCATTCTTCACTATAGTCCCATAAACTATCAAAGTTGGGAAATCCTACCTTTTTATAGTTAATGTTGCCTGAGGCTGCAAATTCCCTCCCACCTGGTAATTCTTCAATCATTTGTGCTAATTGCTTACCTACTTCATATTGAGTGCCATCAAGGATTAGGTGGTGAAAATTTACCTTTTGTAAGTCGTATTCTCGATTTTCCATCAGAATCATTACATGGCTATGTTTAGGGGTTTTATGTATTCTTCTCTCGGCAAACGAAAAAGCCCTCAGATCACAATAATGGGGGAGGATATTTATATCATTGAATCAGAAATCATATTATTATTATTCTACAAGGAGTAGTAATTCAACATGACATTTTTTCCTCCAGTAATGTATTCTTTTTATTTAATTCTTTTAAGCATCATTCGTATTCTGGGAGTAATCATATTTTTAGACTATTATAGAAAAGAAGGGCATATCCGATTTTTAGCGTTGACAGTAGGATTTTTACTTCTTGCTTTCAGTCCCCTTACAGAATTTTTAATTTTGGACCTCACTGATGTAACAATTTATAATTTCATATTCTTCATTAGTGAAATTTTTTCAACTCTGGGAATCTATATGTTAGCCCTGGTGTTTTTTGCTTATGTAAGTGATTATGATAGAAAAATTGAAGTGTTTCTGGGTGCATTAATCTCACTTGGGCTTTTAATAGTGCATTTTGTCGTTCCAATAGATATTGCATATATTGTTGTTCAAATAATCCAGTTAATGATTATTGGTGGTGTTTTCTATCATGCAATTTTCAAAAGAACACGATTTCTTGCATTAGCAAGTAATAGCATTTACTTTTTTATATTTATAGCCGTTTTGATTGTTTTTAACCTTGTTTTGTCAATATTACCTTCAAATCTCGAGCTGGAGGTTATCCTATCTCTTTCTGCTATCTCCGTGTCTGCATTTGGTATTTTCATATACGTCCATTTGGAATATACTCTTCTGTTAACACAGAAATACCTCTTGAAGGATGATTATTCACATAAATTGGCCCAAATCTTGCAGGCAATCATGGGCCGTGTAGAATATGCCAAAGGCAATATAAAATCCGAGGAAGTTGAATCACAGCTCAATGAAGCTATGGAAGATTGTACTAAGGGAAGCAATTTACTCTATAAAATCCGTGAGCTTTAAACTTTGGAGTGAATATTGGTGTGGTTGACGAAGCTCAAATTCAATCCAATAACCACTTTAATTCAGTCCAACAACGAACCAATTGTTTATTTTGTAAAAAGAGATTTGCTGGAGGAAGTAGTCCCAGCTATCATTTCCTTATGGTCCCTACCTGAACCCCGAAATATCCTTAGAAAACAACAACCAAACGGTTGCTGGAAATCACCCAGTAGAAATAGACAGAAACATCCTGCAGTAAATTACGGTCTAACCGAAACTTGGAAACAGATGCGATTTCTTATCGAAAAATATGAGATGGATAAATCACATCCATCAATAGCTAAAGCATGCAGCTATATCTTCAAATGTCAAACAGAGGAAGGAGATATACGAGGGATGTTAGGAAATCAATACGCAGCATATTATACTGGAGCGTTACTATCACTCCTCATAAAAGCTGGTTATGAAGATGATCCAAGAATTGAAAAAGGTATCCAATGGCTTATATCAGTTCGTCAAAATGATAGAGGATGGTTAGCAAATTCTTTGATGGCATTAGATATCCCGTGGAAAGAAACTATAAAACTGACATCACAAGATGTGAAACCGATACCCTATCAGAATTTCGATAAACCTTCTTCCCATAACTGGACTGGAATGGTTATTCGTGCATTTGCTGCCCATTCAATTCACCGTCATTCATCTGAAGCGAAACAAGCTGCAAAGTTACTAAAAAAGAAATTCTTTCAGGAGGATTCTCATTATTCATCTTATAAAGATGCAGGATATTGGGTTAAATTTCAATACCCTTTCTGGTGGAACAATCTTATTGTAGCCCTTGATTCAATATCTTTAATTGGGTTTACCAAGGAAGATCCAGATATTAACAAAGCCCTTACTTGGATCATTGAAAACCAACAGAGTGACGGGCTCTGGAAACTATCCTACTCTCCAAAGCACACTGTCAAAGATACTCCGAAGGCTAATGAGATGAAGCTGTGGATTTCTCTAACAATCTGCAGAATTCTCAAACGTTTCTACATTTAATGAGTTTATTCTCTAATTACTCTTTCTTAAATGCTAACAACCCTAAAGCGAGTAAGATGTCAAGAATAAGAATGATGATTTGGTGAAGAGTTGGATAGGGGAATAATTCCAAGAATATAAGTGAAACAGGCATGTGAACAAAGAGTGCAAGTGTAACAAGAGTTAAGCGTAAATCTCTACCCTGATAAGCAAGATAGACGTAGGGTACCGGTACGAGAAATATTAATGATACTAAAGCAAGTTTATTGATCACAAACAGAATTGGAATTAGATCCCAAGCAAATACGGAGGCAACTAGAGTTATAGTTCCTACAATCAGATACCAAACTTTTTTATCAATATTTATTAATTCTAATTCTATCGTACTGGACGCTATTATTCCCACTCCAAATGCTATGAACGGACCAAAGAAATCACTTGCTAGAAAATTATCATCTGTAACTAAATACACAAATAAGGCTATAATTGAACCCACTCCCCATGAAATAAATGTACCCATCCAGTACAAGCTAATTACAATTTTATCCCTTCTATATTTCATAAAGAAATAGTAGGCTATCCCAGAATAAAATATAAGAGCAATTACACGAATAGCTGATTCCAAACTTACTAATGGCATAGTTTGACACCTGATCTTACTTAGAATATCGCCTTTGATACTTTTTTGACTTGTTTTAATCGTTTATCCGAAAGAATATTGACTAATTCTTGAACTTTTTCCCTTAAGTGTTCATCTTTTTGTGTTTGTAATAGAATTTCACGTATCATTCGGTTTACAAAATCAGCATCTTTACTTTTGAATTCTTTAGAAAATATGACATCAGCTAATTTTTTAGGGGATTCACCCTTTTCAAGTTCAGCTACAACTTTAAACCGTGTTAACAGGTCTCTAACCGCTGTTTGTATCTCAGGTGAAGATCTGAGTCCCTGTCGATATTGGATTTCCGTGATTTTCTTACCAAAATCGACAATGGAAATCAATTCATCAGCTCTTGTCAAGTATTCTGGTGAGCTTAGCAAATCTATTACTGTTGTTTGGCCTAATAAGAGGTGGGAAAATAATTCCTTTGGAAAATCAAATTCATCTTGAAGTTCTTTCATTACAACTGGAAAATTGTTCGCTAACGGTACAAATATCGGAGTTTGCAAAATTTCATCAGTTAAAAGACGCAGAAGCAATTCTGGAGAAGGTTGTGATACATCCATAAGTTTAAAACATGTTTTAAAGGCTTTACTATTCGGTAATCCCTTTCGATGGCCAAAATTATAAGTTAATATTGTTTTAATAAGTTCCTGAAAATCATCTTTGATTTCCTCTAATGTCTTTGTAATTATCATAAATTGATTGTCGCTATGAAATACATCAAAGACCTTATCTGCTATTGGAATACTTAGATGATCAGGGATCCTTTGATAGATTGATGCTGCTTCTTGTAGTTTGTTCAATATTGTTTTTGTGATTTCAATTGGTTTAACATTAAAAGGACAGATAATATCAAGAATCCATCCCTCATTATAATCAAAAAAGAGTACAATACCGAATTTTGAGTGACTTTGTAATGGTTCCTCTTCAGAAATGAGCCAAAAGTCATCGGATGTGATAGATCCTGTCTGTTCTATTTTTTCTGAATAAGCATCTACATGACCTCTGTAAGCTCCTTCATGATCAACTAGAACAGCATTATGATGACGTACAGACCCTACGTCATGATAAACTCTGTAAGTAACTAATTGCATTCCAAAAAATTCTTTTTTCTCAGTTTTAGACTGATAGGAGGTTTCATCAAGTATATTGAAGATGATATCAGAATCACAAATTTTACAGTTAAATGACGTATTATTCACAGATTTCATGTTTAATCATCCTCACATTCCCCAATAAAACAGTAATCAACGAGCCATTTCTTAAATTCCTTCAAATTTTGCCCAGTTAAACAACTTACTTGAAAGTATTTTAGAAACCGTTTATCATAGTCCAAAATGCTTTGGATAATCGTTTCATTAATAGATGACTCCATATCTGCTTTATTTTTAACAAGGATAAAGGAAGCAGAGCTAAGATCTCGATTTGCACGCAAATTGAACTCATCAATAATTTTCAACCATTGTGAGATGTCAAAAAGTGATTGCAAACTATCAGTAGAAAATATAAAGACGATTAGATCAACAGATCCTAATACTGTTTCAGCTATATCTCTTGTTGCATGAATAGGAAGATCTAATTGACCGGCCAGATCGTACAATTGAAATTTACCTTCAGTATCAAGATTAGCTAAGTTAGCAGCTTCAATTGTCTCAAAGGTGAAGAAAAGTGTTCTTTGATATTCCTTATTGGCAGTAGATTCTGATAGTAGTGTATCACTCTTAAGTAC
>JAEOSP010000438.1 GCA_016840305.1 Candidatus Hodarchaeota archaeon | reverse complement strand
TTTATGGTTCTCCGATGAAGATGGAGGAAAATAACCAATGGCAGTGGTCTAATTTCACATGGCAGAACCCGTCTATACCAGATGGAACAGCTGTTGGTTGGAGGATTTATTATGATGATACCAGTGGGAATGTGAACCGTACAGATATTATGAGTTTCAGAATCGGGATTAATCAACCTCCAATTGCAAATTTCACCTGGACACCACAATTTCCAGATCCCAATGTAATAGTCTACTTTGACGGTTCAAATAGTACCGATCCCGATGGATCAATAGTTAATTGGACATGGGATTTTGGAGACGGTAATAATGCTTACACCGAAAATGCAACACATGCATACACAACAAATGGAAGCTATAATGTAAGTCTCAATATTACTGATGAAAACGGCGTTACCGACATTATTATTAAAACAATATATGTTGGTAATAAACCAATTGCAGTAATCGATAACATTTACCCGCTTATTTCAACTCATGGTGAACTCGTTTCTTTTATGGGACATGGGACAACACCAGTAGGGGTAATTGAAGAATACCTTTGGACATCAGATATCGATGGTGAGATCGGCTATGACGATGCGTTTTCATATTCAGGATTGTCAATAGGCACTCATAATATATCGTTCAAAGTCAAAAACAGTTTTGAAATATGGTCAAAATCAGTAAGTAAGACCATAAAAATCATACCAATGGACAACAAACCTGATTTAGCTATTAATAGTTTAATGATTAATTTCTCAGATTACAGTCCTCTCATTGGTGATAATATTACAATATACGCCACTGTCCACAATATTGGTGCAGTAGAAGCCCATAACATCACGGTATCATTCACTGATTCCTATTTCAATGGTGATCAACTTATCGAGAAACACATTGACAACTATACAATAGATTATATACCTTCACAACCAGCGTCTAGAGTTGCTTATATCTATTGGAATATTAGTACAGAAGCACCGCTTGATCAATTTATCGGATATCATGTCATCACAGTTATCGTAGATCCAGCAGATACCATTAATGAAACATATGAAACGAATAATATCGCACGTCTCCCTATTGTAATTCGTGAGAATGAAAGTGATATACCAGCTATATTAGGTATGAATCTTACAATGAATCTTTCTAAACCTGCAAACAGTTCAGGATATATTAAAGGGCAAAGCATTAATGTTTATGGAAAATCTTGGTATCAATATCCAAACTGGTCGTTACCAGTATGTGGTGCGGAGGTTACAATAAGAATAAAAGAAACTGGTGACCAATGGACGACATGGACATCCGGCTCAAAGATCACCGCTGGAAATTACAGCTGTATTATCAATGCCCCAGCTTACTTAGGGGATTATACAATCAATGTAACAGTTACAGATTTTACATTAACTGCATATCACGAATTAATTATTGAAGTGATAAATGGTATTGATTTATCCGTTAACAGGATTTATCTTAACAACACTCAACCTATAGTAGGACAACCTGTAGATGTGTACGCGCTAATCAGAAGTGATTGCCTTGTTAGGGTCGACTTTAATGATACTACTGAAAAAAATCATTTTTATACCTGGATAGGGGATCTTCCACCCAATACTGCAATGGTAGTCCCAAGAGAGGGTCAAGATCAACCAGCAATATGGACTCCAAATGTTTCTGGATGGCACTACTTACTGGTTAACATATCCCCTGTTGATGATGTTTATGAACCAGATACGAAGAACAATAAGTTGTATAAAAGAATCTATGTATGGCCAAACTGCCCTGATTTTACTCCTATTGAAATGTACCTTTCTGATTATACTCCATATTGCGAACGGGTAAACGATTGTGATAATAAATCAGGACAAAAGGTTTATGTTACGGTTAACATCAAAAATATCGGTGGCATCAGCAGTGGAACTTGGGTAAAATTCGCTGTTTTCGCCAATGGATTGGAAGTCAATAGTAAATGTGTGTATGTGGATAATATCCCTGGAAAGGGTGGATACAGATATGTTACTGAACCAATAAGAGTTATAAATTGTCAATCTGATGAAATACGAGTTATTGTAGATCCAAATGACAATATATCCGAATGCGATGAAAACAACAATAAAATCAGCAGAAGTATCTCAACTCATCTACCAAAAGCGGATCTTTATGTAAGAGAATCTGACATCCATCTGGATGGGTTCACTGGTCAAGGGCCTATTGCTGGAGTTGAACATGTGACAATAACAGGAAAAGTATATAACAATAATTTTGACCATTATGACCCTTATGGAAATTACCACGAACATCTTGCTGAGTTCTGTGCTTGTGATATTTTAGTTAATTTTACTGAATATGATCCTATGGAAGGATGGGAATACATAGGAAACGACACGATTGACCGTTTATGCCCTGGGGAATTTGAAAATGTATACGAGTTTTGGAACACAACATGCGAAGCGAAAGTTGTAGGATGGCACTCGATCAAAATCTATGCTGATCCAGAAGATAATGAACTTGAAGTTATGGAAAATAATAATTTTGCAACGAAAGATATCTATGTATATCCGAACTGTCCTGATCCCACACCTACAGGGATCACCGTATCTGGGTGTTGTGGTCCAATTATAACTGCAACAATTTGTAATATCGGTGGATTACCTGTCTACGATTTATTAGTGAACATCTCGGATAACGGTACAACAATATATCAAGATACAATAGATATTCCCGGAAAACATGGATGCAGACAGATATCATTCCCGTATGAATTTCCTAGCAATAGTACACATCAGCTTTGCGTGGAGATCGATCCATATGACAATATTTCCGAAGTCGATTACAATTGTAACTACACCGAGGGTGAAGATAATAACATTTATTGTCGTTCATTCAACATCCAACCAGATCTCTATATAGAGAATCTTACTTACTTCTGCATCAGCGATCCCATCCAGGGTGACCCAATATACATAAACGCTACGATTAAAAATTGCGGTTTCTACCCCATGGAGGCTGACCAATCCTTTAGGGTAACTTACTACGCAGATGGTTCAGAGATGGGATATGATACGATATATGGTCCAATGAATCCATGTGAATCAAAAATCGCAACCTGCATATGGAATACAACTACAGTACCTCCTAAAGAATACACAATTAAAGTCGTAGCTGACTCCGAGAATGAAATCAATGAATTAAATGAGTACAACAATGAAGATACGATTGAAATCCGTATATGGGCTAATCTTCCAGATTTTACCCCATTGTACATCACTTTCTCAGATGAAACACCATACGGCTACCGAGAGACTCGCTATGAGAATGGTACCATGAGATATAACCAGGATGGGCAAAAATTCTCAATAACCACAAAAATAAAAAATATCGGTGGAATCGGTAGCGGAACCTGGGTAAAATTCGCAGATTACGTTAACGGAACGGAAGTTAACAGTACAAAAGTATATGTTGATTATATACCCGGAAAAGGCGGAACAGAATCAGCATCTTCATCAATCAGACTTAAAGATATTACCGAACATACAATAAAAATCATAGTAGATCCAGATAATCTTGTCCCAGAATTTAATGAAAATAACAATGACATAGACAGGAATATTTACGCACATAAACCGCTACCTGATCTTTATCTTAAATATTATTACCGATCTAAATGTTGGAAGCCATTGGAATACATCCCTGAAATCCAATTTGATAACTCGAATCCTATCGAAGGAGACATTGTTAATATTAGTGAAAAAGTATATAACAACAATTTTGAACACATGGAATATAAAGAATGCATCTACATTAAACATATCGCTGAATACCCCGCCTTCGATGCTTTTGTTAACTTCACGGATTACGATGCTATTGAAGGAGACGAGTTAATTGACACTGTATATATCCTAACCGAAGGACACAATGATTCCCAAGGAAAGCCGGACCCAAGTAGATTTGATCCTGGGGATTCTGTTATCCTTTATGCCAATTGGGACACTACAGAAGAAGGTTGCCATGGTGATCATACAATAAAAGCCTACGCTGATCCTACTTACATTATTGAAGAAGCAATTGAAGTAAATAATATCGCTAAAAAGAATATTTATGTCTGGGCGAATCTTCCAGACTTATACATAACAAACTTGTGGTTAACCGATGATTACCCACCTGATGAAATATTCACAAATGTAAGCACTGATATCCATGCGACAATTAAAAACCATGGAGGCATTGATGCTAATAACTTCAATGTAAGTTTTTATGATGATGGAGAACTAATAGAGGTTGTCACCAATGTATCCTGTGGAGGAATGGATGGAACAATTACACTTGTACTTGAAGATTACCTAATATCATATGCCGGGATGCATAATTTCACAATTTATGTCGACTCAGATGATATCATTGTAGAAAAATACGAAAATAACAACATCTATGATAAAGGGATATTCGTACATCAGCCTCAACCAGATTTGCAGGTACGCTCAGAAGATATCACATTTTGGTTAAACGATAATGAAACTATTGAAGCCTACATAGGAGAAGAAGTAACTATTAAAGCGAAAGTACACAACCTGGGATTAGTAGATACTTACAATGCAAGCATCGTTTTTTATGTCGATTTATTGGAGAGAATTAGCCCTGTTATGACAATACCATATATTCCAAGTCAAGGCTACACAGTTGTCGAAATTACATGGGTAGTACCAGTAATATTAATGCCGGGATACCATGCTATCTATGTACTCGTCGAACCGAACATCTATGCTTATGATCCCAATCCTGATAATAATATGGCATCAAGAGCAATCCTGATATCAGGCCAGGGAGAATGTGTCATGGTTGTTGTCGAACCAAATATCTGGTATGGAACAGCTGATCAGACAAAACAATTCACCGCCACTTGCTATGATGCATATGGTAACTCTTGGGATGTAACTGATGGACCTGGAAATTGGAGCACAACTGACCCCGGTGGGACGGTAGTCAAGGGTCATTATCAGCCAAACACAGTTGGAACCTGGGAGGTACGATATACATGTCCAAAAGGACTGACAGATAATGCAACTGTAATAATTACCGCTGGTCAATTACATCATATTATTATTGAATATTACAACGGTACTGAAGTAAATACAGTTAATATGACAATAGACGAATTTTTAACAGTCTATGCAAGAGGTTATGACGCTGATAATAACCTTATTGGGGATATTGAATGCAATTGGACGACCACAGGCACACTTGACCTACAAAGCGCGTCAGATGTTACAGACTTTACATTCGATCCATACACCCCTGGAACAAACGGTACGATATTTGCTATCGATACTGAAGGACATTCTGACGAGACTGGTATAATAACTGTAATAAATCGTATCCCCGTAGCAAATTTAACTGTCGATAACTCCACTGAGGGATCCCCTAGTAGATTTGATGCGTCAAACTCTTATGATCCTGATGGCGATGTATTGCAATATCGATTTGACTATGATTATGACGGAATCTGGGACACTCCCTGGTCATTCAATCCAATATCGTACTATACTTGGTATGATGATCACAATGGAACCGGTGCTGTCGAAGTCTTCGATGGCGAATATACTGATAAGGCTACGGCACCTGTCATAGTAGACAATGTCGCTCCAAATATAACGTCACTTGATCTTGGACTTACCCCAGCATGCGTGTATTATCCAGTGTCGATAAATACACCGGTAAATCTAACAGGAAATTTTACAGATCCAGGATGGCTTGATACCCATAATGCAACAATCGATTGGGGTGATGGAAACACCACAAATGGCAGCAAAACTGGTTCAAATGGCTATTACCAGATAACAGATTCATGGAATTACACACGCGCTGGAGTATATGCAGTGACCCTTACGGTAGAAGACGACGATGGAGGAAACGATACAGAAATCTTCCGCTATGTAGTCGTATATAATGCATCAGGTGGTTTCGTCACCGGCGGTGGATGGATTGATTCACCTGAAGGAGCTTACACACCTGATCCTAATTTAACTGGTAAAGCGAACTTCGGTTTTGTTTCCAAATATAAGAAAGGACAATCAACACCAACTGGAAATACCGAGTTCAACTTTAAAGTAGCCAGTTTAAACTTCCATTCGAAGGAGTATCACTGGCTTGTTGTAACCCATCATAAAGCAATGTACAAAGGAAATGGTACCATTAACAATGATGGTAACTATGGTTTCATGATTTCAGCGATTGATGAGGAACTAACCAACAGCACCGATGTTGACTTATTCAGAATTAAAATCTGGGATAAGGACAACAATGATGAGGTCATCTATGATAATATGCTTGGAGAGGATGATGATGCAGATCCTACAACAGAAATCGGTGGTGGTAACATCAAGATACACAAGGAAGAATAGTTTTTCAGTGACAAACGAAATCTCTCTTCCCTTTTATTTTTTTAAAAAAGGGTATAAACTAACTAGTTGAAACTAACAAATGAAACTAATAAAACTAGGGGCATCAATAAGTCTGTTATTCATAGAGTATTAGATGCATATAAGGAGAGATGGGGGTTGAAGTGTCTCTCGTGGGACAAAAAGTGACAAT
>JAEOSP010000437.1 GCA_016840305.1 Candidatus Hodarchaeota archaeon | reverse complement strand
TTTAATCTTTAAAAATTATTAAAACTTGACAATTAGTCAAGCTTTTGTTAATTTCAAATTACAAATTTGAAGTTCTTTACAACTTAAAAAGGAGGTGACGTTAATAATTCTATAAAAGCAACTTAAGTAGGATATAGGAAGCTAAAGACTAAAATCAATCTAAATTAAGGAGAAGAAGGTCATGAAAACGAAATTGTTTTTTCTCGGATGTATTGTATGTCTTTTTTTTGACGTACTGAAAATCAATGCTCAAACACCGATAATTGGATTCATATCAGAAAACACTACCTGGACTAAGGTAAATAGTCCCTATGTTAGCTTAGGTAATGTGGTAGTAAAGAAAAATGTAACCCTATCTATTGAGCCGGGTGTGGAAGTTGAATTTGACGAGGGACATAAAATTATTATTGAGGGTACATTACTGGCTCGTGGCTCTGCCGAAGAAACAATCAGGTTCACTTCAAAAGAGACTACAGAACCAGGAGCTTGGGGAGGTATTTTATTTGAAAATTCCAGTAGTGATGCAAATTTCGATGGATCTGGTAATTATCTCAATGGTTCTATATTGCAGTATTGTATAGTAGAGTTTGCTGGACCAGGTCTAAAAGGTGATTCTGCTTCACCATTTATTGATCACTGCAAAATCAGCAATAACTATGGCTCGGGAATCAATATCAAAAGTGATAGTATTATTTCAATCTGTAATAGTACTATAAATAAAAATACTGCAACTTATAGCTATAGCCAACATTATTCCTATGGCATTGGTATCTATATTTCTGGAGGTGATGACATAATCCTAATTGATAATAATATAACTGAAAATACATATGAAGGTCATAGAAATCCTATTGGACAATATAGCGGTACAGCACACGGCATCGGTGTCTATATTTCTGATGCTGAAAATATTACTGTAAAGCATAATACTATCTCAGATAATACAGCCAAGGGCCAAAAAGTGTCGGGTGGAGGTATAGCTATCTTTAGAAGTAATACTATTACTTTTACTAATAATGTGATTACTGAAAATATACTAAAAGGTGAATCAGGTTATTATCGTGGAGCATCTGGTGCTGGTATCCGTATCTATGAAGGCGAAAACATTACCATGAGCCAAGATACAATAAATAATAATACTGCTACAGGAGGAGATCTTCGTGGAGGATCTTATTTTGATCCCGGATTAAAGCGGTGCGGAGGCGTCCTTGTTTCCAATGCTGAAAATCTTATCTTCGACAATAACATAACAACTGATAACCAAATTGGTAATATGGTTATACAGGAAGTGAGTGTTTCTGTTATTGATAATAATAATTTCACTGAGAATGAATCCTTTGATATTTGGACGAGAGATTGTGGTTTCATTACAATCGCTAAAAATAATTTTAACAGAAATGGAGGTGGAGCCATTAATACCATTTGTGATAGTATGGTTATAACTAATAATATTTTCATTGGAAACAATAATTGGACTATCTCTGCTTATGCTTGGGATTCTGGTAGTATAAGTAAAAATACCTTTACTGAAAATCTGGGTACAGTTATTGAAGTTCGTCATGGTGAAATATCAATAAGTGCCAATACATTTACTCAAAATTCAGGTGAATATATCATTGAATACGGAGTGAATGGCAGTAATGGAAGTATAGTCGGCAATTCTATCACTAACAATCAAGGTACTTATGCTGTTGGTATCTTTAATAGTAGCACTATCTTTAATGAAAATGCCATCTTTAACAATGGGACAAATTATGATATCTATTATAACCAACCCAATGGCTCTCCTGATCTTGATGCAACCAATAACTACTGGGGTCTGACTACTGAGAGTGATATCCGAACGAGAGTTTATGACTTCTTCCATAACGACCAGCTGGCAGTTGTTAATATACTCCCATTCTTAACAGAAAATCCTCTCACCCCTGTTAATGATCCTGAAGAATGTAATCTCCCTGAAGCTTTTTCTCTCTTCCAAAACTATCCAAATCCATTTAACCCAAATACTGAAATCAGGTTTGAGCTTCCTAAAGATTCTTATGTTACTTTAACAATATTCAACGTGCTCGGTCAGAAAATAGCTACTTTAATAGAAAACAAACAACGAGCTGGTATTCACCGAGTAAGTTGGAATGCTACTGATTTTCCAGCCGGGACTTATCTCTATCGACTGGAAACAAAAGAGTTTACTAAAACTCTAAATATGCTCTTAATAAAATAAGAGTGTTTAGTAGAATTCCCTAATCAGTCGGTGTGCATTAAGTAAAATTGTACACCGACTTTTTATTGCAAACTTTATTGAAATAAGCTATATTTAAACAAATAAGATAATTTGCTATAATTAGATAAAACCACATTAATCCCAATAATATAATCAATTTAATGATTAAGAAAAAAATAATTTTATTAGTTTTATTATTTATTATTGGAGGAATGCTTTTACCCTCGATTGTTTTTGGAGCTACTTATACAGCCGATGGCAAAGAGGTTTATTATAGAGGTTTTGTTCCCTGTGGAAAAAAGGTTTGCGTCCCTTTAGATAGTACTTTAGATGAAGGACGATTAGAATATTTGATGAGAGAAGAAAATAAAAGCTATGGAGAAGCATGTGCAGATGTAATGGCAACCACTACTGTTGTCTATTGTCAGTTCTGTCATTTCTTTGTAATGT
>JAEOSP010000436.1 GCA_016840305.1 Candidatus Hodarchaeota archaeon | reverse complement strand
CTTCTTTAATATCCATATTTTGAAAATTTTTCTTTTGCGATAAATCCCTTGATTTATTTGACACTATCTTTCCCCGTTTATAGAGTAAATAAATCGAAAATGCAAAATAGATTAATACTGCCCAAAGAATTATTTTCAACATAATTAAATACTAGTGGCAGGATTAAAAAATTTGGTTCCAGAAATAGGTTGCCTTATAATGTTAACCACTTCTTCTAAATCTTTTTGATTCCCTACAAAATCAATATCGTTCGTATTGATAATTAACAAAGGAGTATCCTGATATCTAAAAAAATATTCATTATAAACCTGGTTAAGAGCATCAATATATTCAAATGAGACATTTTTCTCAAATGACCTGCCTCGCTTTGAAATATTTTTCATCAAAGTCCCAGTATCCGCCTGTAAATATATTACTAAGTCAGGACTTACAATGTTCCTCTCGAGTAAATTCGCAACTGTGTCATATAAAGTCATTTCTTTATCTTTCAAATTTAATGAAGCAAATAATCGATCTTTAACGAACATATAATCTGTGATTAATAGATTGTGGAACATATCCACCTGGCGCAAATCTTGTTGTTGTTGATACCTTTGGAGCAAGAAAAATAGCTGTGTTTGAAACGCAAATCGTTCAGGTTCTTCATAAAAATCGGTAAGAAACGGATTATCTTCAAAACTTTCTAAAACGACGCGTGCGCCCAACCTTTCTGATATTAATTTCACCAAGCTTGTTTTACCAACTCCAATCGGTCCTTCAATTGCAATATAGTATAAATTTCTCATGCGCTTGTTTCAATAATATGTTTAACAACTGTTGCGTTATCATTGCAAATTTGTAATAAATCGCTTACTGACAAATTCAGCTGACTTACTACAAATCGCGGAGCTAATTCTTCAAAAGGAATTAATACAAATTTTCTATTTGGTAATTCTGGGTGTGGAATAGTTAATTCATTAGTTTCTATCACAGCGCTGCCATAACACAAAATATCAATGTCAATTACCCTAGGACTATTTTTTTCTCTATCTATAGGTCTTCCTAATAAAGATTCCGTCTCATGAATCTTATCTAATAATTCAAATGGAGAGAAACTTGTTAATAATTCTAATACCGTATTCAAAAATAATGGCTGATCAGTATTATGCAACGGCTCGGTTTCGTAAAATGATGCACTTTTTAAATTTTCAATTTCTACTTGATCACTTAAAATTGTTATTGCCCCAGCAAGGTTTGCTTCTCGATTCCCTAGATTAGATCCTAACGAAAGGTATGCTATTTCAG
Organism: Candidatus Hodarchaeota archaeon; assembly: GCA_016840305.1. The sequence continues at coordinate 947 of JAEOSP010000436.1, read as the reverse complement.
ACATATTGGGATTTGGACCTCTCAATTTCTACCTCAACAGTGTCCAAAACACCTCTGACAGGAGCATGTGGTTTTCTTACTCTAACAATTAATTTTTCAACGTTATGATTTTTAATAATATTACGTGCAATCCGTTCAGCAAGTTTTTCAATTAAATAGAATTTATTTTTTTTTGTACAACGATCAACGGTCTTATATATGGCTTGATAATCTAATGTATCCTTGAGCCTGTCTGATTGCCCAGCAAGCGAGAAATCGGAAAACAGATCAAGGTCCACTTCAAATTTTCCTCCAAGAGTTTTCTCAGATTTGCTTACACCATGGTAACCGTAAAATACCATGTTTTTTAGTCTAATTACATCCATTGTACAATGAATTTACTTTGCTGGTTCGAGTGTAGTCAAGAAGAGCTCATATAAAAAAGCCCTTTCCGAAAAAGAAAGGGCTTTTTTCAAGCATAAATGAATTTACATCATTCCGCCCATGTCTCCGCCTGGTGGCATTGGAGGCATCGGTGGTTCTTTTTCTGGAATTTCTGTAACTGATGCTTCAGTAGTTAATAATAATCCAGCAATCGATGTAGCATTTTCTACTGCAACACGAGCAACTTTTGTAGGATCAATGATACCAGCTTCGAACATCTTTACATAAGTTTCATTCCTAGCATCAAATCCAAAATCGCCTTTACCTTCTCTAACTTTTTGGACAACTATCGACGGTTCAGCTCCTGCATTAGCTGCAATCTGACGAATCGGTTCTTCAAGTGCACGTCGTAAAATGTTCACTCCGACCATTTGATTATCAGATACTTTTACCTTATCTAACGCTGATATAGCACGCAGCAGAGCAACTCCACCACCTGGAATAATTCCTTCTTCCACAGCAGCTCTAGTGGCATGCAATGCATCCTCGATACGGGCTTTCTTTTCCTTCATTTCGACTTCCGT
>JAEOSP010000435.1 GCA_016840305.1 Candidatus Hodarchaeota archaeon | reverse complement strand
GAGTTTTTCTGTTCTTATGTCTGAAGGTCACTTATTCTTTTTTCTCTGTAAATGTTATTCTAAACTCCAGTTTTTGTAAGTCTGGTAGTTCATGACTAATGTTGTCGGACAAAAATGATCATGTTTTCGAGTATTTAAGATACAGTGGAAGCGATTTTTTTCTTCCATGCAATTGTCCCCATCACTTCCATAAACAGTCGGGCACACAACTGTGAAGAAATACCCGTAGGACTATCGTATTGTGGTCCAAGACAACATATATCAAAACCACTTATTAGTTGAGTATGGCCTATTTCCCTTAGAGCCAAGATAATTTCTCGTGATGTTATCCCGTTTGGTTCAGGATATTTTTGCGCTGGACAGGAAGCTGGGTCCATTACGTCTATATCTAGGGAAACATAAAGTGCTTCGGTATTCTTAGTAGCAATTTCGAGTGCTTTAGTAATAATGCTTTTTATTCCCTCCGTTACGACATCACTCATCGTGAAATATTGGACTCCCAGTTCTTTCGCTACATAGTGTTCATGTAATTGATTGCGCATTCCTCGTATTCCGATTGAGCAATAATTCTCTGGTTTAACTTGGGGGAGTTTATCAAATAGTCGTCCCCATTGAGAAGCTGCCGAGAATTCAGGTTCATAATGCAAATCAAAATGGGAATCGAAAGTAATAATCCCAATATTTCCTTCTGTGTGTTTAGCCAACGCCTGGACGCAAGGGTAGGGAATGGCATGATCTCCTCCGGAAATAAGCGGAATTGCACCTTTTTCGTAAATATCTGCTACCTTCTTTATGCTGTTTTTTAGCGAGATTTCAGGATCTTTTACCGTTACATTGACATTTCCATAATCAACCGCTTTTATGTGATTGAAAATGATGAAATCTCGAGAAATTTCTGGTAAGAATCCAAACCCATGATTATATGAATAATGTAAGGAGTATTTTCGAATAGAATCTGGTGATTTATCTGCTCCCGTTCTATAATAAACTGAATTAGGAGGTGCTGGGCTTGCTGTTTCAGGTAAAATCGTCCAGGGATCCTGATATTTCAATCCTTCCCATGGGATTCCTAAAAATGCTACATCAGCATTAATCAGGTCATCCTTAGTTCGTGCATACGGTAATTCCATAAAGGTGGGTACGTCGTCATAAAGGATTGCCTTAAGTCTCCGTTCTACTCTTTGTGGAATTTTCTCTCTTGTGGTTTCATACGCATTATCCCATACTTTTTTCAGGTTCATTCTGTATCACATTCTCCAATTTATTACTGTAAAGTTCTCAAGAGTTATCTTCTTAATCTACCACTTCCACCATATATGAATTCACCCTACTTTCTCGACACATTGAATTACAATCCTCTCGTATTTCTATTAAAAAAATAAAGAAAAGCCTTAAGGAGTCAGTCACTAGAGTGGGTGTTGATTTAGAGCAAAAAATCTGGTATACTTAGTTCCCTGCCCCCTGGCACAGGTTTTTTTGAAGTGGTTAAGATGTTCACCATTATTTTTTATTCCTATTGATTGATTATATATGCTTGAAGATGAAACGAAACATTTGGTTCAGCAAACGTAAGAACAAGGATTGAAAATCGAAGATAGTAAATTCCTGCATCCAATAAGTCAACAGAAGAGTTTATATCACTTTCTATGGTTGTATTCCATAATGGAGAATCACCCATCGGAATTATTTCATTGGAAAACTCTGCGAATAAATCAATTTGTAACGCATCTGCGCTATCCGAAAAGAAATCCGTAATCTTTAATATTAATGAATGATGTTCTAAACCCACAAAAGGAATCCATAATTCTGTTCGTTCTTCAATTGCTGCTTTTGCTGTAAGTTCAAGGATGACTTCGTGATTAAACGGTAATGCCTTCTTGTATTCTCTATCGGGTAAATAATTCTCTATTTCCATAATTAGGAATCTACTCACACCTATAGCAAAAAGACAAATGCAAAGTAATGCAAGTGCTTTTGTATAATTTTCTGCCATTGTTGATTTCTCCTTTAAAGAGTGTTAGAATAAGAGAATGTCCCGTAATAATTGGAGAATATTCCGATACCAATCATCGGAATAAACATATCTTCTCTAATTCTAAGATGCCTTTGTATTTTATCTATAATTTTTCACTAAGTAGCTACCTTATGTGTGAGTTCAAAATACCAAGCAATCGAACAAGGTGTCTTACTTTTTGAAACATGTGTTCTGATATATGGAAAAACTGACTCAAGTGAAATCTATAAAGCACTTGTTTACTTATCATACCTTAAAGTGGATATTTAGTGATGATAGGCCCATATTAATGGTAGATGGCAGGATATGTCCTTTTTTACATATTGTTTGGAATGAATCGACCACAAAGGAAGCTACCAAGAATTTAGACTTAATTGAAGATACACCTGAAACTCATGCTCTCATCGTTTTCCTTGCTCATTTTATTCTTATGCTTTCTAATTTTCATTCTAAAGCTAGAAAAAAATAAGTTATTCTCTGGGGATTATATATCATCGTAAAAAAGCGTAATAAATCATTTTAAACAATATACATATCAAACATTCGACCTACGGTTCAATAATCTGCCACTAATCGCACAAGGGCTTTTTCCTAAGTAAAAGTGTGGAACTGTTCAGTTCTCTCGTTTAATCAATATTAATAGCCTTTAGGCGTCAGTTACTAGAGTGTGTGTTGATTTATAGTTAAAAAAATGAGTTTTTCTGATCTTGTGTCTGTGGGTTGATTCGTTATTTTTTTTGAGCTTTTTTCAATTATTATTAGTTTCTGTATCTCCTCTACGAATGAATAATCAAAGAACAGTCGTATTTCATCTCTTTCGTCAACCCTGCTATTCAGGGGAGTGAGCCAAGGGTCCGAATTAATGCCCTATCTTTGGGTTTTTATCATCTCGATAATTTCTTTTTCCTTAGCCGAGAGATATACCTCTAGTTTATTTTTCTGTGCAATGATGGTTAATTCCTTATCCCCTGAGGCAAATAATCGGGTATTAACAGACAATGCACTTGTTAATTGAAGTGCATCAGCAATATACAATCGATTTTCTAAGATGAATGGCCAGGCCTCCATTTGAAGGGTGTTATAAGTTGGAATGATGATTAACCGATCCAAACGTAAAAGTCGGAGCATCTCATCAATAAATTTGCCTATCATCGAATCAAATGAGTCTTTTGTTATCCATTTTCGGTTTAAGTACTGGTCAAATACTCCTAGCACTTCTCCTATGTTCAAAAGGTTGTAAGCTAAAGTTAAATACCCCTGATTTGCTTGCTCGTAGATGAAATCAGCAAAGGAAGTCTCTTCCTCCTGTATATAGCGTTTAACAATCATGGAACTATCTAGGTATACCTGCATTACCAGCCCTCATTTTTCGAATTAATTTTTCTGCTTTTTCGGGGGGTGTAGGTCTATTCCTCTTAATTTCTTCGAGAGTGAAAGCGGCCTTTTCTTGGGTTGGTATTAATCCCCTTAATTGTGTTTCTAGTTTAATTAATGTTATATCTTCGATAATTTTGTTTAGTTCAGTGCTGAGTGCGCGTTTAGTTCCGCTAGATCGATAAACTTGATCTTTAAATTTTTCCCATGCTTTTTCGTCTGCATAGAATGAAACTTTTTCTGTCATTTCTGTTCCACAATCCTTCTTCAGGCCTATACTTACATACCAGTATACTTCTATATAAACTTTTAGTCTATGGATTAAGCATTTTTTGATTACCCTCAGATAGTTTATTGTTGAGTGTTTTCTTTTAGCTAATGCATGAAATCCATTTAAAAAAGATGAATCCATTTTATTACAATCGAAAGACATGGGGACTGGCAACGGTAACCATGAGGTAGTAAACGAGTGCTGGGATAGAAGATCCCGTTGATAGAGCAGCAGTGTACGCATGGAGGCTTCGGCCGACAGGTTTAGCT
>JAEOSP010000434.1 GCA_016840305.1 Candidatus Hodarchaeota archaeon | reverse complement strand
CCTAGATCCCAAGATTTCTAAAAGTACAATATTTGATAGACTTGCACGAGAGATGAGAAAGTTTAAGCTAGTTTTAGCGATGGTTGATCAACGACCATCAAGAATAGACGCAGAAATTCTTTCTCAGTTAGCAAATAGATTAATTTTATCTTTAACTGATCCAAAAGATATATTACAAGCCTTAACTGGCCCTGTAGATCCAGGATCATGGCGAGCAATCGTTCGAGCAATGCCACCAAGAACTGTTTTAATGTTCGGCGATGCAATCAAAGCACCTACGGCAATGGATGTTCTCAATTATAATCTCACCTCAATGACCAAAAAATGGTCAATTGGGGTAACTTCTAAGGATGTACGTGATTCTCTGAATAAATTAACTTCTGAGGAAAAGAAAGATATGTTCAAGTTGTGATTACGTAAACGCTGGTTAATGTGTAGAGAAAAATGGCAAAGATACTTATTGTTGCAGATGTGCATATTGGAAAACGTTATGCATATCGAGTTGACTTGAAAACAGGGGTAAGTCATAGAACTCTTGATTTCGTTAATGCTTTCGCACGTGTTGTTAATTATGCGATAAATAATCAAGTTGATATTTTTGTGATTGCTGGAGATCTTTATGATCGTATTACCATAGGACCTACTCTATTAAAGCATGTAAGAGAAAAAGTATGGCAACCAATTATAAAAGCTGGGATTCCAATAGTTTGTATTGGAGGTAACCATGATTCACCCCAGATTTTTCAAAAGGGTTCACCATTAGGTGAAATTTCACTAATACCAAATAGTATAGTTACAAGAATCCCAGAAACGGTTAAAGTCAAGTCCTTGCACACAAATGAGGAGATAGGTTTTGTACTTTTACCATATATGACTGCAGCACAAATTGTAAAGTTCGTTGAAAGACAAATGGGTGAGGAAATCGATAAAGAAAGACAATTGGTTACTAGCCAAGAATTTATAAAGATTTATATTGCAAACGCGATTAAAAATTTACGAACAAAGAAAAAAATTGTTGTAGGACATTTTTTCTTTCAAGGTTCAAAAATAAACGTTATTCCTTATCCCAATCAGCTCCCACATGAATTTAAGTTTAAGAAAGACATGCTACCCATTGCTGATATTGATTTAGCAATCTTTGGTCATACACATACTAATCAGGTACTACTAGATGGGAAGGTTTTAATACCAGGTTCATTGGAACGAGTTGATTTTGGTGAAATAGAGGAGGACAAAGGATTTTACGTTTATGATACTGATTCCACTAGCTTAGAATTCGTTTCAAATAATCCTCGTGAGTTAATTAAACACTATATTGAAGTTCCAAGGGTGGATGATCCAACAGGCTATCTTATTCAGAAAATACCCACCACAATCAAGGATGCAATTGTACGACTGATAGTAAAATCGACTCCCGAAGTAAGGAATAAGATAGAAGATAGGAAAGTTCGTGAAAAACTGAAGATAGCTTTTCATTATGACATTATCTGGGACACAACAACCAAGGATCGCGATATTATACTTCCAGAATACGTACTTGACCCTTTAGTATTATTTAACGATTTTATTTCCGAGAAATTTGATAAATTTCCTGATCTAGAAATTCTACGTGCAAAAGGTCTTCAAATACTCGATAGAGCGTTATCAAGAGTGGAGGAAAAACAATGAGTGGAGAAGTGCAGTCTACATTCGGAAGAGGATTTGATCTACAACAGATTGAAGTATATCGGTTTATGAATTACGCCACACCTATAAAATTTTCATTTACCGCTCCTAATATTGTAATTTCAGGAGTTACTGGCTCAGGTAAAACGACGATATTAGATGCATTAACTTTTTCACTCTATGGAAAGTGTTCTCGGTCAGATTTGAGCATGGTGAAGACTGAAGATATACTGGGAAAGAATGGAAAGGTTACATGTGACTTTCTTGTAGGATTAAATCATTTCAAAGTAACTAGAGGAAGAAATAGCAAAGGAAAAAGCTATGTGGAACTTTTTATTAATGGAGAAAGGATTAATGGAAAAATTCCTGATCTCAATGAAAAAATTCGATCTACAATCCTAGGTATGAACTATGAAGCATTTGTCAATTCAAGCATTATACGACAAGATGAAATGAAATCTCTCGGTTCAAAATCATCAATTGAGCGTTTAAGAACACTTCAAAATTTATTCCGATTAGATATCTTTGACAAGGCAACTAAGGATACACAGGTGCAATTATCGAATCTTATTGGTCATAAAAATCAGGTACAAGGAAAATTAAGTGCCAAAGAAGAACAACTACAAAAAATTCCAATTATCCAGAAAGAGATTGACGATCTTATTCCCCGGCTTGAGAAGGGGAAGAAAGAACACAAGAAACTTTTACAGGAGGTAGAAGTGCAAGAAAAAGAGGAACAATCACTTCGGGAACAATACGAAAAGTATCAAATTCTTAACAGCAAACTTAAGAATATCCAGGATCGCTACCAAAAGTCGATTTCTGAATTAAAAATTACTCGAGCTGAATTAGGTAAGTTCAAGGATCTTAAAAAAGAAGTAAAAAATCTAGAAAAACAGCTTGAAGCATTTAAGGACATTAATCAAGAAATAACAGTATTAGAGGGATTGAAAAAAGAACATAATGTAATCGAGGAAGGGATCTCACGAATAAAGCGCAACTATTCTAATGAGCAAAAACGATTAGCTACCGAAGTATCGAAGAAAAAGGCTCAAATATCGGTTACTCAGAAACGAATTAAAAATCTTCAGACTGACATTGATCAACACACTGCTTTTAAAATCTTAAACCAAGAAGGAAGATTATCAGAACGTATCCAACGTATATCAATAGAACAAACTTGGGCTTTACCTGAAACATTACTAAACGAGATTTCAGCAGATCAAGAAAAAGCTAGAAGCGATTTAAGTGAATTAGGAAAAGAAAAGTCAAGAATTAATGAAGATTCATTTAAATTATCAGAGATTTTAGACAGAATAAAGGATCTGGAACAAGAAGCAAAAGAGATGAAAGAACGAAAGAGAAAACTCAGGGAAATTACAGAAAAGGAGCTTGATGAGGAAGTAAAAAGGCTCAAAAAGGTTGGCTATACACAAGAAAACGAAAAACGTCTTGAGAAGCTTCAGGCTGATAAAAAACAGAATAATGAGATACGACAAAAATTTCAAAAGCAAAGAAAATTATTAGAATCAAAAATTGATCCAACAAGTCGCATTCAAACATATGAAAGTCAAATTGAGGAGATAGACAAAAAAGCTAAGTCATATCAAGACGAATTAAAAGATTTTAAGGAATTCTGTGAAAAATATGAAATACTAAAACAAGATTTGAGAAGCAAAAGAAAGCAAGCTGAAGAACTAAAGCTCAATAATACGCGTCAGGATCAAAATATCAAGAATAGCAGGAAGAATATAGACGAACTTAAGAAAATAGTTCCTGAAGTGAATGAACTTAAAAAAAATCTTGATAAAATAATTGAAGAAGAAAATATTCTCAATAAACTCAAGAATGAAGTTTTTCATATTCGTGGCGCACCTTTTTATGCTATTAATAAAATTTTACCACGTATAGGTAAACGAGCCTCATTGATTCTATCAGAATTGACAAATCAAAGGTTTAACAGCATTCGGTTGGAGAAAATTAAAAAGGGTTTTGAGATAAATATTCGGACAAAAACTGGTGTAAGGGATATTGCTACCTTTTCAGGAGGAGAAAGAACTCAGATTAATGCTGCACTACGTTTAGCAATTAGTGAAGAACTTTTCTCTTTTGGAAAAGGTGATACTGTAGATTCTGATGTTAAAAAGACACTATTCATTGATGAGGGGGATCTAGGGTCTCTAGACACCCTCGAAGCCCAACAGGCTTTTGTTAATGAACTGTTTACTTTAAGCTCCAAATTCAAGATAATTCTAATAACTCACTTATCAGAGATTGCTGACCAATTTCCGAATTCCATTCAGATCGAAAGAGATGAAATTGGCCGTTCCATTAAAGGAGCAACAATTTAGGAGTGAAAACCGCTGATAAATGACTTCATTGCGGAGATCAAAACTCAGCCGTATTATAAAAATCAAATTGTGTTTCAAAAAACTATTCCTGCTAAAAACCCTTTGTTTGGATCCCTTAATTTTGAATTAATCCCCGAATTAAAAGAATGGCTACAAAAGAATGATTTGAATCTATATACACACCAAGCAGATGCATTAAATCTGATTCATGAAGGAAAAAATGTTGTAGTAACAACTGCAACAGCGTCTGGCAAAACCCTTATTTTCTCGTTAGCAACAGCTCAGGCAATATGTCAAAACAAGAATAGAACAGCTCTTTTTTTATATCCAATGAAAGCATTGGCAAATGACCAATTGAATAAGTTGGAGGAATTAAATTCAGTTGTCAAAGGAAAACTTCGACCGTTTATTTACGATGGAGATACACCGACAGATAGACGTCCTATTATCCGCAACCTTGCTCGTATTATTATTTCGAATCCATACGCATTTCACAGATATTTAGAATGGCACTCAAGATGGGAAAGATTCTTTCGCAATTTACGTTACATTGTGATTGATGAGGCTCATACTTATCGAGGAGTTTTTGGTTCAAATGTCGCACAATTAATTCGTAGACTGATCAGAGTAACAGAATTTTATAGATCAAAACCACAGTTTATATTATCATCAGCGACCATTAACAACCCTGATACATTTGTAAGCAAGCTTATTGGATCAAGTGTATCAGTTGTCGATAACGATGGCTCCCAACAAGGAAAGAAAGAGCTTCTTTTTTGGAATCCTCCTTATATTGATCAATTTCAATTAAAAAGAAGATCTCCTCATCAAGAAACACGAGATTTGCTTTCAGATCATCTTCAATCAGGATTTCAAACTTTATGCTTCACACTTTCCCGAAAAATGGCAGAGATGATATCTTTATGGGCAAAACAAAATTTAATGGTAAAAGAATTAGATCCAGACCAAGTTATGTCCTATAGAGCAGGTTATCGGCCATTAGAAAGAAGAACTATTGAAAAAAAACTCAAAGAGAGGCTTATTACGGGTGTGGTAAGTACAAACGCTCTCGAGGTTGGAATTGATATTGGTAACTTAGATGCGGTGATCCTTAGTGGATTTCCAGGAACAATCATCTCAACTTGGCAACAAATCGGACGTGTCGGTAGAACTAGCCGACCATCACTAGCTACTCTGATTTTATTTGAGGATGCTTATCAGCAATTTCTTTCTCGTCACCCCGAATATTTTCTTTCAAAAACCCCTGAGAATGCTATAATTGATTTAGAAAACCCCTACATATTAAAAGGTCATCTTTTATGTGCTGCAACTGAATTACCTCTAAAAAGAGATGAAATACATCGGATTTGGGGAGAAACTGGCGCCAAGGTTGCAAAAGAACTATTGAAGGATAAAGTACTCAAACTTGTACCTGCAGGATTAGTTCCGAGGAAAATAAAAAACCCCTCCGCGCAAATTAGCTTAAATTCTGCCTTCACCGACACAATAGAAATAATTGTAGCTGGAAAACTCTTAGAAACATTAACTGTTGCTCAAGCATATAGAGAAGCACATGAGGGAGCAATTCTCATCCATCAGGGTGAAAAATACCTTATCAAGAGTATTAATTGGAGTACAGGAAAAGCAAGAGCAAGTCACTATCCAGTTGATTATTATACCGAAACAATGTCGACTTCGGATGTTGAAATAATAAAAAGGATTAGTACGAGGGATATTGGGTACACACTCACTTTTGGAGAGGTAAAAGTAACTGAAATTTACCATTCCTATAGAAAAAAAACATACGATGAAGTTCTGGAAATTTTACCATTAAATTTACCTCCATTGGAATTTGTGACAAAATCTATCTGGATAGACATCCCTCCTTCGTTAGTTTTGCAAATAAAAAGCGAAATGAAGGATTTTGAAGGGGGAATTCATGCTCTTGAACATGCCTCTATAGCTCTTTCTCCATTATATGCGATGTGTGATCGATGGGATATCGGAGGTACATCCTATCCTTCGTATCCCGAGGATGGTAAAGCTAAGATTTTTATCCATGATAGTTTCCCTGGAGGTATAGGAATAACAGAACAACTTTTTTCTAAATGGGAATCATTATTGGTTAATGTCCTCCAATTGATTGAAGAATGTCCATGTTCCGATGGTTGCCCTAGCTGTATTCAAAGCCCCAAGTGTGGGAACGACAACTATCCTCTCGATAAGGAAGTAGCCATTCTTCTTCTTCGAAAATTAATCGGTCTTACGCAAGAGAAGCTAAATTCTTGAGCAATATCGATAAATCTTGTAATTATGCATAAACAAGATTGAATACTAGTTACTTGGGAGAAGGGGGAAAATATATTTCCCAAGTGCTTTGAGAGAGAAATAATCTAAACTAATTTCAAACTGAAATTCAGTTTGAGCTACCTGCAATAATCATTGTTTAAAATCAACATTTTTTCCACAATGACTACAAAATGATGCTAACCATGGTATTTTCTCTCCACAATGAATGCAGAATTTGGTACGAGCTGAACCTGTTTCCGTGGTAACTGGTGTCCTAGGTTGTGATACCGAATATCCATAGGAATATGGATCAATCTGATTACGACTACTCCTTCTTACAAAGAATATTATCAAACCAATGATACCAATTAATAACACCCCAAAGACAATTAATATATTAAAATCTAAAGAAAGTGAATCATTGATGGTGAAAAAAACTGACTCTACAATATAATTACCTTGAGAATCACGAATAAAGAAAAGAAACACGAATATTTCATAAGCAATTTGTACTTGATATTCTTCTTCATCTAGCAAAGGAATTGGTTCATCAGGGACATCAAACCGACCAATAAAGACTGTATCATTGTAAATAGACTGATTAATTACTGATGAGCTAAGAATCGTCCGATCTGCTGCATATAAGTAATAATGCAGTAATTGAAAATAAGCTTCTCCACTCTCCATCCCCTTATTGTCAGAAACGTGCAAGATTATTTCAATGTCTTGATCTGGATCCCAAATTGATATTCCAGTCATTTCCTGATGTTCATCTATTGTTGTTCCTCCTACAGTACTTTCTGAAGTTAATAAAACTGGTTCATTATCTGGAACGTAAATAAAGCCTCTTTCAGAATATATAATTGAGTGAAAGCCAAAACTACTATTCCACCAAACTTGAATTTCATATGAATAATAGCCATTAGGACAATCATTTGACAATTCCCATGTAACACTCTTTTGAGAGTTGGAAAGATTGAGAAAATCAGTTTCATTTGTGTAACTGGTAATAGAATCGATTGGTGGTACAAGTACGCCTAGAGTTTTTTCAGTATGACTTGAAACGATTAATTTTGCGAAAACAGATGATGAAGCCGTATGATTAATATTCACTTCAAGGGCTTTATTCAAATATTTCAAATTGGCATCTGCCCAAGATGGTTCCACTATTTCATCGGTTGATCTCGGAACGACTTCTATATTTTGAATACTCGGGAAGTTAGAAGGATTTGTGAAATTGAAGTATATTGACTTAAGAAACTCGCTTGTTTCAAAGTTTATTCTTATCTTCCCAAGAGATGACCCATTTAGAGTTAAGTTAAGATAATTAAATCCTATTGATGAATTATAGGTAATTTCGTATCCACTAACTGTGGTTCCATTTTCAAAGGTAATTGAAAAGGGATAATCCTTCACTTGTGAGGAATATAAGGCGATTTCAACAGAACTAGTGTTGAAATTTACCGCAAGATTTGTACTAGGACGTTCTGGTGTTAACCATTCAAGTATACTTGCGATAAATATCTGTCCTGAATTTTTGGATAGAAATGAGGGAGCAAGCCATTTTTCACTTCCAAGAACAAGGATTTTCCCTCTATTTTCAGGTTCAATTCCTGCTAGAAGTAATTCAGAGCCATATCTTAGATAATGTATAAGAGTTGGGTCACTAAGATTACCTGTAAAAGCGGTTCCATCCAGAGAAGGGAGACCATCAACATCATCGAAGAAAGGACTGTTCTCATCCCAAGTAAAAGAGTCTTTGTTAAGAATTGGATCCTTTGTTTCTCGTTCTCGTCCATTATCAATATAGTCAATAAGAGGTGTTTGATTTGTCAGATCTATAGGCAAATTGAGTGAAGAAATCAATTTAATATAGGTATCAGGGTTATAATAGGGATAGTAAGACGTTAGTAATAAAATAGATCCATTATTTTCATGAAAATCCTTGATAATAGTAATTTCTTCCTCACTCATAGTATGTTCCAAATCTGTTAACACCAAAATATCGCTTTGAGACAGCATCTCTACTGAAATAGTTGTAAAATAATCATTTATATCATAAAAATATGAAGATCCTTGTAGAATCTCATTCAGATTTCTATAATTGTAGAAAATTGAATCATCTCTTCCTGTATGGTATGAATCCCAATAAACTGTTGATTGGGGTTTTTGAACTGAGAATTCAATTATAAGATCGTAACTTTTTCCGAAAGCGGTATAGCGAATGTATCCCGAATAATCTCCTAAAGGTATATTGAGAGGTATATCTAGAAGGATTTCCTTTTCAAAATAGTCTGCAGAACTTAAAACCGTTAGAGTAGAATCAAACTTAATAAATGGATCCAATGATTCATTCACCTCCCATGTAATTGTTCCTTCTGCTCCAGTTACAAAAGATAAGCGTAACTCGGATTTATCACCAGGAAATACTAATGGTTGAAAGAATTCGATTGGTTTATCACTCGCTCTCGGTAGCGAGGTAATCAATTCGTACCCCGAACTCGTTTTTGACTGACTAAGGAGATCTCCAGCTTTTCCTACATTAATCAACCCGCTTCCTTGGGTATATATGGATTCATTTTCCCCGAGATCAGTAGCAGACTCAAGGAGTGCAGCCCTTAAAGCATGGGGGGAAGCATCAGGAAATTGTTGTTTAAGTAAAGCAACCGCTCCACTAACCACAGGAGCTGCCATAGACGTTCCAGATAGAATGATATAGTCCTGAATGGAAATCCCGATAAGAGCATTGTATGCTTTATCCAATACTCCACCTGAGGCAAGAGGGCCAACTATCTGATAACCAGGTGCTACAATATCAGGATCCACTCGAAAATCCAAAGAAGGACCTTGGCTTGAAAAGGAAACCACGTTCTTGCTCCCATTTGATGCACCTACTGTAATTGCTTTTGACGCGGAAGCTGGTGAACCAATCGTTGTATATGGCACAGGTTCAGTAGCTTCATTTCCTGCAGAAACTACCACAGTAATTTCCTGATCCACAGCTGAATTGACTGCACGAGTTAAAATGTCTTCTGAGTCAAATGGAGTTGAGAGATCAAAACCTAAAGATATCGAAATAACGTCAACACTTTTTTCTATTGATTTGTTGATAGCTGCAATTAAACCTGCCTCCGTTGAACCTCCAAACATATCAGCAACCTTTAAATTCACAAGCTGAGCATTATATGCAACCCCAGGATATTTTTCACCTGAACCTGCTGCAATCCCTGCTACATGAGTTCCGTGACCATGCAGATCCATTTCGCTTTCATTAGATGAGTAACCATATTCTTCTGTTACAAATGATTCTTCGTACCAGATGGAGGGAAAATCTGGATGGGATTTATCAATTCCTGAATCTAAAATTGCTATTTTAACACCTTCACCATCAAAACCGTTTTCGTAACTACCAGAAGCATTTACAATAGATGAAGGTTGTTCAATATAGGACTGTTTGATATTTGATATTCTCTCTGGTAATAAATCATCTGTTGAAGGTAAGAATTGAAATTGCTTGGATTTATGTAATCGAGATGAAAGAATACTATTCTGATGCTTCAGTAGAGATGATTCTTCCTGGGTCAACGAAATCATTGCAATATTTAGATTCTGGAAAAAAGATGGATCTTTGTGCAACAAATCTGAAAAGAGCTCTTTAATCTGTGTTTCTTCCCCATTTTGATATGAAAATAAATACTGCTCAAGTGATTCTTCATTCCATGGAAAGGGACTGGGGATTTTTGGTGATTCTATCGTATCTACGGAAGAAGAAGAAATACTGATTGGCATTGGAAATAGCAGTATTGTAATGAATAGTATGCTTGAAATTACTTTTCTAAACCTAGACTTAATATTTTTCATATTTTCGCCAAACTCATTGTGAGAATATTCTAGTAAACAATCCTAGATGACACTGAGATAACAAAAGTAAATCTTTTTTTTTGCTTTGTGGTACCGAAGTCACAATACAGATGATAATATTACATCTATGAATAAAGCGTACTGACCGTTCTGTTATGTGGTAAAAGAACAGTTATCACGTGCAAGATGGAAAAAAAATAATAATATAAATACGAGTGAGGGGTATTTAAATTCAGAATAACTGGTAATAAGAAATTTACTTATCTTTCTGCTCTCTGAGTTCTTCCATTCCACGGAGAAGGTCTAATGCAGCTTGTTCCTTTCTTTTCCGATATTCTTGATCGATTTCAGCCTGTCTTTCCCGTTCCCGTCTCATGATTTTCAGTTGTGTCTCTACTGGGATATCTGCTTTTTTTCGCCTCTGTTCCTCAACAGATCTTTTTAATTTCTTAGCTATTTCCTGGAAATTTTCCATTTTTTGAGGACGTCCAGTTTGGTCAATTTTTCATATTCAAATTACATTACTAAGTCTCGAGTTTTTGGCTCGATATTTCTTAATTACATGAACATTTAATCTTAAAAGGATTATTAATTCGAATTTTCATTTTTTCAGAAATGAAAGAGAAACCCCAGCTATCCTCCTCAATTCTTTTATAAGTATTTATTGATCATTTGGGTGTTTGACGCATCGAACCAGTTCTCTCCTCAACTATCCGATTTCTATATTGATTTTTACCACTAAATGACTCACTAGGTATTAATTCTCCAGGATAAATTTCCATAGTTCGTTCTGAAAGATACTTTTGTAACTTAGATGGGAGTTCCTCCTTGATATTTTGGATAATCTCTTCAGTGTCAACCCCAATGCGATAAATTCGTTTGAAAAACTGATTTATATTATTAATATCTGTTTCAAGCATGTGCATTGCACGGTCGATTCGAATTCGTACACCTGTGTTGACAAAAGTTTTTATATTATACTCTACAGATTGTGAAACATCCATAGTGTACAATTTTCCACTATTTGGTTGAATCATTAAATTATGTTCTGAATAATCACCGTGTATCATTCTTGCTCTCAAGAAAATTTGAGCTAAAATATCTATGGATGTATAAAGAACTTCCTCTGGGTCAAATGGGGTTAAATCAACATCACGTATTAACGGAGCTGGAACCATTGATGATGAAGATCCATCAGATATAAACTCCATAAGAATGATATTTTCTACTAAATCAAGAGGTTTAGGAACAGAAGAATACTTAACCATCTCAAAAAGATTCCAATATTCCTGTTTTGCAGCAAGCATCGCCATATCACTAGCTAGTATATGTGCAGTCCCCCGAAGCCTTTTTTTAATCGTGCTAGTAAAATACCTGAATACTTTAGCACATAAGAACTCACCAGAAACATTTTCTGCCAGAAGAACCGTTGCTTCCTTTCCTCCACCGATAACGGCGTGAACTCGTTTGACTTTTCCCGTTGATAGTAGTTGATTTTTTGCATCAGCCACTGTCACTTCTCTTAATTCTCTCTTTGTAATATGTTTACCTCTTATTTCTTCTCGGTGATGAACAGTTTTTCCGTAACGACCAAAGCCTGTTCTTTGATTATGATCTGTACTCAGTTAATTACTCTCCAATCAGGTGAAAATTCATTTACAACCTTCAATTTTAATTAATTCCTTAAATTTTACTTCAAAGGATGTAAAAAGACTGAAAAAACATTAAATTTATAAATATATTTGTTAAAAAGTAAGAAATGCTATACAATAGAGTTTCCACTAGTTAATCAATGATCAATTACTAATTTGGGCTATGTAATCATATTAAAACCATTAAAGGTTAATTTACTTTTAGTGGAGTATGTGAATCCACATATTAGGTACATGGTTATAATAACTAACTAATTTAGGGGAGAGAGTAAGTCTAGCTGTCTTTTACTACATAAAAAAAAGATAAACAGTTAAAAAGACGTGCACTATCTTTTAACGACATTAACCTGGGTTCGTGTGCAATTAAAGACAGTTAGACAAACTCTCATTATTTTTACTTTCTTCATCATAGCACTAATTCACCTCAGTTAATTTTTTTCCAAAATAACCTTTAAGAAGGGGAGAATACATCCATTGCAATCAGATTATCAGGTATTTGATGAAACTCCTCTAGACTCTTATAAGTCCTCGCTTTTTGGCAAATTTTCTGAACAAAGAAAAGTTTCTAGTGTCTTAAGAACTTCGAAAGCGATAGCTTGCCTCATAATGACTCTTGGTAGATTCCGCTGAACAACCAGCTTTTTATTTATACTAGCAGTTTCGGTATCAATAGCTAGATGAACTTCACCTGCTTTTTTCTGAGTTCGTCGCTTTTCAAGTTCTGCTGGAAGCATTCCAGTCTCTGCCAACCCAATGATAGATTTTGAATGAATTCTAACTTGTTGAGCTAATGCTATAGCTGTGGGTGTTGAAACCGTTCCTGAACCTTTATGTGATAAAAGTTCAAGAGGAATTCCAAGTTTCACTTTCATATCAGAGCTATAAGGAATTACTCCTAACAAGAAATAGCTGGAAGCGCCACTTGCACCTGTTAGAATATCAGTTAACAAACCACATGTAGTTAATTCAACTACAGATATAGTAGCTCCCTTTTTAATCAATTCAGGGAGAATAAATGCTTGACAAAATTGATGAAGGTAAAAATAACCTTCACTATAATTTTTCGATCCAAGATCTTTATCCTTTAATCGATCTCTTATCTCTACTAGAAATTTTATTTCAACCATTCTTGGATCCTATCCTCTAATACTTGAAAATTACCATTGTGAAATTCTTCTATAACTCGGTTTCTAAATTCTTTTTTGTCTTTAACTTCCTGAATTAATTTATGAATGAACTTCAAACACTTTTCTTGACTTAGTCCATTGTTGATAGCTAATTTTGTTGTAGTTTGCACAATGAATTCAGGAATTAATATTTCTAGTTCTTTTGAATAGAGATGATTGTCCCTGAGGAATGACATGACATTTCGAGGAACAGAGGCAATTTTGGAGTTCTGATCGATTGATAGCTGTTTACGAACATTTGTAGAACTCTCATATCGGATGTTAGGTGAGAGGTTAATGAAAAATATTTGCTTCAAAAACTCAGAAGGAATATTTACCGAGTTAAGGAATAAATCAAAATCATCTGCTGATGCATTATCCCCTCTTCCAGCTACAATATAGTTCGATCTAAAAATATCTGTAAGAACTTCTTCTAACTGTTTCTCGTAATATGTAGGATTGAATATTTTTGCGAATACATCTGTTCCCACAATATAATTGATAGATGAAAGGTTTGGGAATTTTCGGTTAATTCCTGATGTAAGCTCATAATAGCGACCAACATTAGAAATTCCTAGCATAAAAGGAATTTTTTCTTCGCTACTAATAAAACTAAGTAATTCCTTCACCATTAGAACCCGATACCCTAATAAAGAATTTTTCTGAATATCTATTTGTTTTTCTACGTGAGAGAGAGAAAAAAGTAATAATAGAACAATATTTCTTTTTGAAATAGATTTTCGGAATACTTTAATTGCTTCATGTATTAATTCCTCATGAGATATAAGAGGAGGGTCAAAAGAGCCCTGTACGACGAGTAGATTTGTATTATTAGTCGAAAATTCATCACTTATTAACTGAATCAGAGGCCCTTGTTGATTATAATCATGTAAAAGATGTTGGGCCTTCCATTCAATCTCAAAGATGTGATTGATGAACATAAAGTGATCAGATCCTGACTGTTCTTTCTAGAAAATGGTATCTCGAAAGTTCGAATTGGGTAAGTTAATCTACCTTTACAGATAGTGAAAGAATATGGTTGTTAAAATATTCTGTCATTAGAACCCAAACATTTTTGCTCTAATGTCAAATTTTCGTAATCGCTCTCCAAAAAGGAAGTCTTCAATTATGCTCAAGGATTCAGACTTTTTAGATCTATTTATACCTGGCCCTGTTAATGTTTCGAAAGAAAGCAGGGAAAAAATGACCTACCCAATGATCGCCCATAGATCACCAACTATGAGCGATTTACACGTCGATATTGCTGATTATTTGCAAAAAATGCTCTTTACATCAAATCAAATAATTCTATCGACATCATCATCATCAGGTTTGATGGAAGCAGCCACCAGAAACTGTATTAACAAAAAACCTGTCCTAAATGTTCTCAATGGTGCTTTTGCTGAAAGATGGAAAAAAATGGCGATAGCTAATGGAAAAAAATCAAAGTCATTAGATATTGATTGGGGTAAAGCAGTAACAAAAAAACAACTACAAGAGAAGTTAGAGGGTGGAGATTATGATGCTGTATGTGTCACTCATAATGAGACAAGTACTGGTGTAACAACACCTATCAAAGACTTATATAAGGTAGTTAAAGACAATAACTGTTTGTTATTAGTAGACGCAGTATCAGCAGCTGCAGGAGTCGAGGCACGTATTGATGACTGGGAAATTGATGTGTATTTATTCGGTTTACAAAAATGTATGGCTTTGAGCCCTGGTTTGGCCGTAGCAGCTGTTTCAGATGATGCTTTGGCAATGGCTGAGAAAACTCCCAATCGTGGGCTTTACTTCGATTTTCTGGACCTGAAAAAATATCATGAACGGGGAATGCAACCCGCCACACCTGTAATTCCTATTTATTATCAATTACAATATAAACTGCACGAAATTGTTGATAATGAAGGAATTGAGAAACGATGGGCTAGACATCAAACCATGGCTGATTTCACCCGTAAATGGGTAAAAGATAGAGGATTGTCATTATTTGCTGATGAATTGGTAGCTTCAAATACTGTTACATGTGTAAATAGTAAGGGGATTGATGTTGCAAAATTAAAAACGGATCTTAAGTCACGAGGTTATTTCTTTGCTACAGGTTATGGAAAATTCAAAGAAACCAACTTTAGAATTGCTCATATGGGAGATAGAACGTTAGAAGAAATGAAAACCTATCTTGAGACCATTGATGAATTAACAAAATAAAGTTACTATGATTGCTCTGCAGTATATTACGAGCAATCATCATTACTATCCGACAAATATCCTAAATTCCAGAATCTTCAATGGATATTATTTTTTATTATTATTGAATAAACTTATTAATACAAAAGTGCGAGATTCCATTTGGAAAGTTTCCACACATGGCTGAAATTTATGATGCAATCATTCTAGGCAAGGTTAACCCCTTTAGAAGCACCTCAGTAGGAGATCCCTGGCAAGCAGAAGTTATTGATGTACCAGAGTATAATGGTAAAGCAACAAGAGTAGTATTGGAAACACTCGATGAGGTACGATCAACGGGCCGCTCTGGAATGTGTATGATTCTTGGTGACGCAGGTACTGGTAAAACACATGTCTTATCTAGATTAAGAAGAATTGCTGAAGAAAATAAATATATGTTTGTCAGTGTACGCCCTCTTGGTGATCTCACTCGTATATATGGGCATATTCTTCAGGAATTAATGATATCTCTAAGAAAAAAAGACGAACACGAAGAGTATTCCCCCCTAGAGCGTTTTATAGGAGATGTGATTGCAAGAGCGCTTTCAGATGGACTTCCTGATAATCCCTCAGCCCAACGTTTAGCTGCAAGCTTTGATCAAGATCCAATGAAGATTTTTACCTATAAACCAGAACGTTTCTATTCTTCCAATTTACGTAAGATGGCTGTCAATTATCTCGCTACTTCCGCTCCAGACATAGATATTCAATTTTTAGAGGTTCTTTTCCATGTTCTGAATCCTACGATGCGTCCTACAGCCTTTAAATGGCTTTCTGGTATTGAAGTTTCACAAAGAGACTTAGATAGGCTAGAAGTCCCTCATTCTATTGATTCAGAGAGTCGAGCGTTATCTATTATACAGACCATATCAGCTTTAGCTCAAAAACCCATTCTTTTATCATTTGATCAACTTGAATCAATTTATATACGTTTCAAGCGTGATTCAGGGATCCAACTATTATTTGATTCACTCACTAATTTATACAATCAATGCAGACACCTTTTAGTTCTAGCTATGTGCCAATCACTAGTTTGGAACGAATCTATAAAGAAGGAGGTCCCAGAATACTCGAGGCAACGTATTGACTATATTACTCGTTTGGAACGATTAACAGCTCAGGATGCTTTTTTATTAGCAAAATCAAGATTTGATGTCATGTTTCTGGATTCTGGTGTCATCCCCCCATATTCTACTTATCCTTTTACAACGGAATATTTGACGAAAGCAGCAGAAAAAACTGATGGTAATCCCCGTCTTTTTTTACGTGCTCTTCGTGATCGCATTAACGAATTTAAAGATAAGGGGCAAATCCATGAGCTTACTGCGAAAGATCTTACATCAGAACCACAGAAAGAAGCTGTTGCTGGCATTCCACCAATAACTCCTGATGAAATTGTATCTACAGTATCTAGCTCTCTTTCAGGGGATAGTGCCAAATCTCTACAATCTTTCACAACAGAGGAACTGGAAGCTTTTGTTGATATGTTTTCGGATACAGAAATACTTCCAATTGAGCCTACTCCTCCTGTAACTGCAGCTGAAAGCGCATTAGAGGAATTAAAAGAGATTGCAATAACTGGTGAATCAAGATCAAAATCTACACCAGTTGAAATTATCAAGGCTCTTGAAAGAAAATGGGCATCATATGCTCGTGAATTTGAACAAGAAATTTTTGCTTTTCCCCATCCTGTTCGAAGAGATTTCACTAAAGGGGTCATTTATGAAATTTTAAATGCAGCAATTGAAAGAAACCATCCAATCTATGGTTTGAATATCTTAAACGTGCGTATCGATCGCAATTTAGTCGAAGATACAAAGGGTCTTGATCTTGTCTTTACATATCAAACTGCTCGTGGACCAACATCGGTAGGTATAGAGATTAATAATAGCGAACATGGTTCAACAGTTTTCCAAAGTCTTAGAAGATTGAAGAAGCTAGTTAAAGGGAATATAAAATACGCCTTTATATTACGGGATGAAGAATTATCTCTGCAACGAACGGCCACAAAATCTCTAGACTTAGCAGAATCCTTAACAGAATATGGAGGCCTTTATTATATTGATTTCCTTACTAATCAAGCATTATTAGCGACAAAAAAGCTGCTAGATTTAGCCTCCGCAGGGGATTTAGTTGTAGGAAATCAGACGGTTAGTAGAAGTCAAGCGTTGTCTTTTATCTTTGAAGAATGCTTAGGGAGAATTACTATATTTCAAACCATATTTTCACATTTACAATCTGCACAGGAACCAAGAGGTTCGAAACGAGCAGGTTACACCTCAGAATCTTCTTCAGCAGTTGAAGCGATCGTAACTATTTTGAAGTTTAATCCTCAAATGACTACAGATCGATTATGTATGCTCCTTAACCGTAATGAAAATGAAATTGAACCAATTCTTAAAATGTTAGCAATTCGAGGAATGGTTTCCTATAATGGAAAGGATATAACTCTCCTTTAGATACCTTAACCAGAAAGCATTGATTGAAAATAGTCTCTCTCTTTAGATACAATAATTAGAAAATTTAAACCTATTAACCATTTTCCTGTGATCAATGGATCAAATTTTCCACCGATAAAGTCCTCAATTTTGACTATACCGAAATTCGCAACTAACTCATCTAACAAGAATTTAACGAAATCCTTCTCTTGTTGAGAGTTGATTTCGAAAGGATTTTCCTTAGAGAATTGCCTTTTTCCTGAATAAATATAACGAGGTCTTCCATCCATTGGAAGAGAATAATCGATAGTAATGAATTCTCTTTTACGGCCGTTAAGTACTGTTACACAGGTAGTGCCGCCATCTGGAAGAGATTCTGCATCTTGAAATTCCATTATGCTTCCTCTGAGTAATATTATCATAAATTAGTCTTTATTTGTTTAATTGGTCCTAGTTTACTAGAAAAATTTGGAAATATTATAACTTTATGACTAAATTTGTCGGACTAACTTAAATCAACTAATGTTTTAAGAGTCACCATGTCTTTTGAAAAAAAAAGTCCTGTCTCAAGCCTCTTTTATCGATGATATAGCTTACCATGATCTAAAACCCCATTGTTGAGGAAATTTATTCCTGTGAAGGTATAATTGACCTTTTCTAGTAATTGAACTTAGAAAATTCAGGTTATATGATACGTCTGATTCACTCATGTTGGTATTTACGACAATATCTTCCAATCTGGCAGAGTTTTTAGAAAGGTACTCAAGGAGAACGGATAATTCACGAAGATAGTGTTCTCGAAAGCCTTTTGGGGTGAGATCCTTATTTGTGGATATTTGTTCAATTTTCCACTTCTCACCATTACTGACAACTTGACCAAATTGAGTGAGGTATGCTAACATTTTCACCACTTCCCTTGCATCTGAGCCACAAGATCCAATTTTTCGGGCTAACTGAAAGGAAGTTAGGGGTTTATCATGTATATCAAAACAATCAATTGTTTTTTGCATCCATTTGAATGGATACTTGTGCTGATTTATCATGAGAAAGCCTCTACGTATATTTTAAGAAAGATTACTTATAATAGTTAAAATTTATTCTTCTATTATAGGCCATTCTTATAATAATTCATAATTTACCCTTGGTTATCAATTATTGATATGATTAATATTGACAAATAATATCGTATTGACATTATTGTATGACAAACCTTGTGTCCCAGGTTTTACTGGTGGATGGGGACTTTCATTTTGGATTGAATATGGTAGTGAGGTCATACTCTTTGATACTGGATGGAACGGCGAGGTGCTACTCGCAAACTGTAAAGAATCAGGAAAAAATCCAACAGATTTAACGTATATCGTCTTATCACACATTCATTGGGATCATGTGGGAGGTATTGTTTACCTTTTAAATCGGGATTTACCAAACTTAAAGGGAATAATCGTTCCAAAGTTTTTTTCCACACAATTCAAACAGGAACTAAAAAATCTGGCTGAAGTAATCGAAATTCCAGAGTCAAAAACTCCTATAAAAATAGCCCCTGGTATATATTCATCTGGTGTTATGGGAACAAACATCAAGGAGCATTCATTGTTCTTACAAATCCATTCAAATGAAGTAATGATCATAACTGGGTGTAGTCATCCTTCACCTATCGATTTCATGTCTAGTGCTAGGGAAATAGCACCAATTTTTGGAATTGCTGGAGGTTTTCATGGATTTAAGGAAATAAAGGCCTTCGTAGATCTAAAAATAATTATTCCGATTCATTGTACAAAGGCACAACAGGATATTTTGCGACAATTTCCACAATCCGCAAGGCTCATGAAAGTAGGAGAGACGTTGAAAATATAGAAATATTGCATTAATCAGGAGTAATTGGATGGTAACCCTCTAAATCTAAGGTAACGTAGCGATAACCTAGTGATTTCAATTTCTCAACTATTAGTTTCAAATCTTCTGGATTTAAATTTGGAAAAGATGCCAATTCAATACGAGCGAGTTCTTCATGATCACGTACTCGTAACTGTGTTCCTAAACTCATTGTTCGAAGAAAAGCTTCAGCTTTCTCCACCCGCTCTAGTTTATCAATGGAAATTTGTTCTCTATATGGGATTCGGGAAGCAAGACAAGCCATTGCTGGCTTTTGAGCAACAGGAAGGTCATAATATTCCGCAATTCTTCGTACCTCCCCTTTTGTTAAACCTCCCGATAATAATGGGCTATAAATCTTTAATTTTTCAAGTGCTTTCAATCCAGGACGATGTCCTGATGTATCAGATGCATTCGTTCCATCAACTACTAAATCATAACCATCCTTCTCTGCGAGTCTCTTTAACTGAGAAAATATCAATAGCTTACAGTGATAGCATCTATCAGGAGGATTTTTCCAAAAAATGTGATTTTCATCAACTTCTACAGGAAATATTTGATGTGAAATTTCTAATGCTTTAGCAACATCACTAGCATCGTCAAGTTCTCGGGTTGATATCCATTTTGAAGTAATTGTTACTAGCTTAACTTCTTTACATTCATTTTTTATTATTCTGGCAACAACAGAACTATCTACTCCCCCAGAAAAAGCAACAATTACTGATTTTCCCGTAATCGAATCAATGGCTTTATTTATCTTCTTCTCTAACTCAGCATCCATGGTTTGGATCCTCCTCAGATTTCAACCCTACTGGCACCATTTACAACACGTGTGGGATATGCAATGCCTCCCTCGCTTTGAATAGCATTGGCCACTTCTCTTTCTTTTCCAGGACAGAATGCAATCATGCATCCACCATTTCCACTTCCTGTTATTTTACAACCTAAAGCACCCGCTTTATTAGCTGCTGAAATCATTTTCTCAATTTTGGGAGTGCTTATATTTAAATAATCTCTCAAAACGTTATGATGGTCGTTCATTAAGTAACCAATCATATCGTGATTGAATTTGTCCTTATAATTACGAAATTCTGTGAAGGCTGATTTAGTATAAGCAAAATTCTTAACTGCTGCAGTTAAACACGATTTAGAAAAAGGATCGACATTTTTTAAGTCTTCTAATTCATTAATTTCCACAAATTTCACATGAGTTTTGTCAATTGATTCAAGACCAGTGTTAACTCCTTGTCTTATCTTCGAAAGCGTATTGAGTGTATCTTTTTTCTCGTTGGAGTCACCTATCACCAATCCTGGAAATTCCTCCAATAATCGAGTACAGTTTACAGGTTCAAATTCCTCATAATTAACATACCCATGACTAATAACCATTTGATCCATCATTCCACCAGGCTCGTTGAATTCTAATACCTCCGCTTTATAAGCTAATTCTGTCAGCTTAACTGGATCTAACTCATGGTCAAATAGCTCAGCAAGGAATTTTAGCCAAACTACATTTAAAGCACTGGAAGATGAAAGGCCAGCCCTAATGGGAATTTTACTAGTAATTGTTGCAGAAACCCCACTTGATACTGGTATGATTTGCTCTTTTTGTAAGATTTTGACACAAGATTGCAAATAAGCGCGTTCTGGTAGAGCTGTAAGATTACTAGCACTGAACTCTTCTACACGCCCTAAATCTGGCAGATTAACTTTGTATGTACTTCCACTATTAATTTTTCCAGTAACCGAAATATGCAAATCAATAGCTGCTGGTATCACTGGTAATCCTAGATAATCTTGGTGCTCTCCAAATAGTACTACACGTCCTGGGGCTCTTACTGTTAATGTCATTGTTTCTCCTCTTGTTATGATTTATCCAATTTTTACTCGCTAAGAAAGAGCAAGCTTGTCTATTTACACTGGTGGTATTTCGACTGTATAATAATGTCGGGAAAAAATGAATTTTTATTTATTATGTCGATTCTTTTCGAAGTATACATGGTTTATTCCTATTTGCAATTGAATCTTGTGTATTCTGAAGATTATGATGATATTATGTGATATTATAAATGCTATTTTCCTAAGTTCTTTCAAGTTAGAACCGTGTGTGTGAATATTATTATGACTATGAATATCCTATCCCGAAACCTTCACGAATTAGTTGTTACTGTTTTTGAATCGCTAGGTTTCTCAACCCATCACCCTGCTATGGTTTTTAGACATCCTCTCGCAGACTCCAGATTAAGTTTAGTTTTAAAATTACCCAATACGAACGATTTTGTCGGAATAATTGTTCGCGATTGGAAGAAAATTGTTGGTATAACTGAAATTCATCGAGCTGAAGAATTAATGCTTAAATGTTCTGAAATCCCAAAGATCCTTATTGTATCCTCAATGGGTTTTTCTTCTGCTGCTAGACAACAAGCTGAAAGAGTTGGCATTGATTTAGTCACACGTAAAGAAATTATCTCATTACTCATTAAAAGAATAGAACTCAAATAAATTAAATGTGTGTTCTTAGGTTGAGTTCATTTTAGATATATGAGGAGCAATTTCCTTTAGAATCTGTTGGACAAAAGACATATCTTCCTTTGTATGTGCAAATGACAAAGCACCTAATCCATGCATACCGGTAATATTCCGATTAAGCAATGCTAATTGAGTCAGAGCTTCCTTCTTTTTATCAGTGTGGTGAACAATGTCAGTAGGGGTATTACTTTCAAGGAAGTCTGTAAGTGTGTGAAGAGTAACAAGTGATTTATGACCAGTAGCAATAAAATGCAATTGGTCCTCTCTAAAGAAGGAGTTCAATGATTCTTGAAGATTGCTACCAAGATTATTGATTCGTTCATATTCAGTTTTTGAATCCTGAAGGATGGATAACATTTCTATTCCAGCAAGCATCGATAGGGGATACCCAGAGAACGTTCCACCCCCAATCCAAACACTATCATGCAACGTTGGATTAGCTTGTTCGATGACATCCCTCCTTCCTCCAATAGCTCCTATAGGAAAACCACCTCCAATTATCTTTCCCATCGTTGTTAGATCAGGAATTACTCCAATCTCATTTTGATATAAGCCATAGGAAAAACGGTAGCCTGTAATCACTTCATCAAAGATCAAGAGAATAGTATCTTTCTCTGTTTCCTCTCGAAGCATACGTAAAAACTCACGATCAACAGGAAAACCACCTCCACCACCTAACACAGGTTCAACAATAACTGCTGCTAATTCATCTGAATGATCCTTCAAGACATTAACAGCATCAGGATCATTAATATCAATGGAGATAACACCAGCTTCTTCCTCGTTGACAATTCCTCTTGTTTCTTTACCTGTTAAAGGAGCTCTTACATTGTAAAAAAGGGTATCTGCAGCTCCATGCCATCCGAATTTTGCTTTAGCTACTTTTTTCTTCCCCGTGAATGCCCGTGCTAAACGTGTAGCATACATTGTTGCTTCAGTTCCACTCGTACAGAACCGAATTTGTTCCACACTCTGATTATCTCGAATTAATAGCTCGGCTAATTGAACTTGTTTATCAATAACCGTTCCCAAATGCCATCCATTAGATAATTGTTGAGCAATCTTACTCTGAATGGTCTTGTTAGAATAGCCTGTTACCATTGCATAATGAGCACCCCAGAAATCCAAGTAAGATATTCCATCAATATCTGTTACTTTAGACCCTTCAGCTTTTTGTATAAATGGTGGAAAAGCTCCAATCAGGGGAAGACCTAGATTGCGGATATTGTGAGAAACACCTCCCGCTAAAGCATTGATTGATCGTTGCCACATACCCTTGGATTTTGGCCTATTAGCAATATATTGCGTTATCTCATCTTTAGCGAACATGGAAAAAACATCTATTACATTAGTTTACGTTAAGATATACGAAGTTTGTGGAAAAAAAAGAAAAAAATTAGAGGAGAGATTTTTACAATCGTCTAAAGAAACTTTCCTGTAATTCTTGTTCTAATTCTCGTATTTTTGGTAATACACTAAATAGCATCATTTGCTCTAAATCATCTCTGAAATTATCAAAATGGTCATCATCCATGAAGGGATCCTGAAATTTGGAGCGTACTTTGAAAGCGGGTTCATCGCCTTTGAGATTCCAGAATATATGCAATTTTTTCTCTGTTATGTGATAAACAGGATCTGAAAAATCAGTTTTTTTATCCACCATTTGGGTAGGCCACTTTGAAAACGCTAAATAGGCCCCAAAAAATAGAAGCAATGGAACCAAGACAAATCGAACACTTGTTGCAGCAATTGGACTAGAACCAACCTCCTGTATAAAAGATAGAAATGCTACAACTGCAGCTATTACAAAAATTACTAACCCGAAAGCTACAGTTAACCAAGGAGCTCTTGCTACTTTTGGTTCAAAAGAATGCCAAAAGTTAGGGATAGTAAAACGAGCGTGTTTCCCATCTCCAGATAGAGCTTTTGCCTTTTTAAGATCTTCTTTTGATTTTGTACCGGCATAATAGTGAAAGCTGTCGTATTTCACCTTTTCCAATTCCCAGTCTGATCCTTTTTTGTTCAAATAAACAAAAAACGGAGCCCAATCCATTTCATGAGTCGCATGTGTAAAGCTAGGTGGTTCTCTCCACCAGAAATAAAGTGCTACTACTCCTGCAATGACGAAAATTGCACCAACGTAACTAAAACTTAATTTCTTCTCTAATACGACAAAATTGTTAACAATTTCCCCAACTGTATCTTCTAAGTGCCAAGCTCTTGCACCTGCGTCAATTTCGTCTTTTCGTTTCGTCATATACATCTCTATTAGTAAGCTCCACATAACGAGACCATAAAGAACATACAAATGTTGGTTTGAGAAGTTAAACGCTCCTTTTGTCAACCCCCTCAGAGCTTTTGAGAGTTGAAATGCTCCCAAAGCGAAAAATATTGCCCCAATTAAAATAATACTAACAACAGCTGATTGAAAAGTTAAGTAAGAATAAATTAACGTTCCCATTATTCCTAATATGAATAAAGGCAACACAGTAACCCAGAAAGATATGAAAAATCTTTGTTTCGTCCATACATAGACATTCTGAATACATCGACGGTTTGGGTTATTTGTTTCTTCAACTACTCGGATATATGCACCTCCCCATGCTTTACTGTTTCTTTCAGATCGTAGTTCCAAACCTGAAAGCCTAATATCAGGGAAAAATTCTTTAACAAGGCCTATACTCTCCTTTGTTACATCTTTTCCATCTAAAGGCATTGTAAGTCCTTTACTTCTAATTCCAACTTTATTTATCTGTTTTTTCAGCGATTCAGTTTGCCAAGTTACTTCTTGAGTCTCTACTTCAGCACCCTTTAGATCTACAAGTTTCCCTTGGAGTAAGATTTCCTGCATTTCTTCACACCACAATTATTTTTATTCAGAATTTATAGTTAACATACATATTTTGACAACTTAGATTTTATTAAAGTTGTTTATATTAAAAATTGCCTTATCGTCATTCTATTAAGTTTTATTTTCTGTTCAAATAAGCGAATATAATATATATTCCCTTTTCTTGGATTTCAGTATGCAAATTCTATGTAGAGATGTAATTCTAGTAACAGACCCTTTTCAAATCAGTTCAAAACGTACTAATATCGTCATTGAAGACAATCAAATAACAGAAATTGACCCAACTGCGACATTATCAAGCCCAGAATACATTATTCAGGGGAAAAATCTTGTAGTTCTTCCTCCAGCCTTAAATGCCCACACTCACCTTCCGATGACTCTTCTTCGTGGATATTCAGATAATAAAGTACTTTATGAATGGCTAGCTGATATTTGGGCTATTGAAGGGAAATTTGATGCGAATTGGATTGAGTTAGGAACGAAGTTAGCATGCCTAGAAGCAATTAAGGCTGGTACTGGAGGAATGTTTGATTTTTATTTTCACTCAAGTGTTATTGGCAGGGTTATCAAGCAAGCAGGACTGCGTGGATGGATTGGTTCAGGATTACTTCCTAGTGCTTTTGTAGATCAGGGAGGATTGGATTTTCAGCTGGAAGAATTTAAACGAACAATAGACATGGCCAATACTTCACCATTATTAACAGCAGCAATTGCTCCTCATTCACCAACAACTGTTGAAGAGGAATATCTCCTTCAGTCACGGGATTTAGCTGCTAAATATGATGTTCCAATAACGATTCATGCCTCTGAAACTAGAAAAGAAGTCCTTGATTGTGAGGAGAAACATGGCATTCCTCCTGTTGAACGACTTGATCAGATAGGGTTTTTTCAAGAAGGCACAAAAGAGGTTGTTGTTCACTGTGCTTGGATTACACAAAGAGAGGTAGAAATTTTAGGAAAACATAATGCCATGGTTGCTTGGTGTCCTTCATCAGCTCAAAAGCTGGCGTATGCTGGAACTACTCCAATTCCAGAGCTAAGAAAGGTTGGTGCAGTTGTTGCTCTTGGAACAGATGGTACAGCCTCAAATAACACTTTAGATCTTTGGCGTGAAATGCGAGAAGGCGTAAATATGATTTCATTTGAACGTTGGGATCCTGCAATTTATCCAGCTGAAGAAGTTATTGAGGATACTCACTGGTCATTTCGACAGTATTTCCTACCTGAATCACTGATAAAAGTTGGAAATAAGGCTGATTTAGTTGTTGTAGATTTTCAAAAGCCTCATTTACAACCAATCCACAATATTGTTTCAAATCTTGTATATGCAGCAAACGGAAGTGATGTGCACTCATTAGTGGTTGATGGGAATGTTCTCATGCACGAACGGAATGTACATACATTAGATGAAAAGAAAATCTTGGATGAGATTGAAACCAAAGTCCCAGATCTCATTGAAGACTAATATTAGATAAACTCAGAAAAATAACCATAATTACAGTCATAACCGTATATCTTGTTGTTTTGCTAGTACGTGCAATCATTTTTATTCCAAACCTTAGTGCAGTAGATCGTAGTCATTTAATTTAAATATAACTGAAACATCTTTCAGCAGATTTTTCTTCTTAACGTATATTGAAAGGAATATCAATGATATTAACAATCAATATACTTTTCAAGCTCCCAAGGAGTTATCTCTTGTTTCTCGAAACTGTACTCTTTTGAGAAAGTTGCCCATTCTAAACACTTTGCTTCATAAAATTCCTTGTGTAGAGCCTCACCGAGAACCTTCTTTGTTAATTTGCTTCCTTTAAAGATAGTTAAAGCATCTGCAAGTGTTCTAGGTAAAAATTCCACCCCCATCTCTTTTAATTCCTGTATACTCAATGCATCTGCATCATAATCAGCGCCTGCGGGTGGTTCCATCTTATTGCGAACCCCTTCAAGACCTGAAGCTAATAACATTGCTAAGGTGAAATAAACATTACTTGCAGCATCTGCAGCACGATATTCTAAACGTCCTGATTCATAACCTGGAACACGGATTAAAGCAGTTCTATTAGCTATTCCCCATGTAATATAGACAGGAGCTTCGATTCCTGGCACTAAACGACGAAAAGAGTTAATAATCGGATTAGTAATTGCCGTAATTTCCTTTGCGTAATGTAATTGCCCCGCAATAAAATGTAGAGCGAATTCTGATAATTCATTACCTTGTCCTTTAAACAAATCATTCTCATCACCTATACATCTTTGGTGTATATGCATACCATTCCCAGCATCATCAATAAAGGGTTTAGGCATAAAGGAAACAATCCACTCTTCTGTGTTATTCAAAGCAACCATTTTAGCAATCTGCTTAAACATCTGTACTCCATCAGCTGCTTGTACCGCAGGGAGCGCCTGAAACTCTATTTCATGCTGTGATTTTCCAACTTCAGAATGAAATGTTTTGAAAGGCAAATTGACCAGTTCTAAGGTTTCAATAATTATTTTGCGTACAAAGTATCCCCTATCTCTCGGGGGTAATCCCATGTATGTAGCAGAGTCAACGGGTTTTAATTCGCTATCAAGGATATAAAACTCCATTTCAGGACGAGCATAGAAGTTTGCATTGAATTCTTCAAATAGAGACTTATTAACTTCGGCAAGAATTCCTCTAGGATCATTAGCTATTCTTTCATGGGTGTCTGTACTCCGTAAATCACAAAATACACAGGCTGTATTCTCTTGCCATGGGACTAGCGTGACTGTAGAAGGATCAGGAACAATTATCATATCAGAACGCTTTGTACGAAGAAAGCCAATAGATGATCCATCAACACCCACCTGATCTATCTTACTAAATGCTCTTTTCGACAATTCTACACCTTTCAAATCTCCACTCGCACCTGTAAATTGCAAAAGCAGATATTTTGCCCCTAATTTTTCCATCTTCTGTATAACCGCATTTCTTGCTTCAGACATAGCTTTTCACCAGAAAAATTACGATAAATTCAGAAAATTCAATAGAAAAAGGTCTTCTATATAGGTTTCCGCTTTTATAGGGATACCAACTCTACTTATCGAATTCGATTTAAAAAGATGAAAAAAAGGTGAGGATCTCAGAATTTACCTTCTTCACCTAGTTTTTCATAAAAAGGAATAAGAGGATATAGATAAACGCCAATGATTCCACCTAAGCCTGAAAAGGAAGCCAATATCAATAATATGATTATATGTACAATGAATCCTAAACCCTGAATACCAATGGCTGCACCAATAAGAGTTTCCACAGCTTCGATACCTGATAAAAGAGTAAAATTCATAAATAATAATAAGGCTAAACACATTCCAAAGAATCCTACTAGAAATCCACGGACTGGCTTATCAAGAATTAACAATCCTCCAAGAACTGCTGGTAGAAAATATATTTCCCAAATGGGAAAAAACAGTAACTGTATCCACAGAAGCAGAGCTGTTAGACATATGGCAATAGGAAATCTGTACGGTACTAGATCAATGATTATTTCTTTTATGAATTCAATATTTTTATTCATTTGACTATCCTCCAGGCCTTAATGTCAGTGTACTTTCTATGAAGAATTTGTCTGACTTATTGGTATCCACAGCGAGTTTAAATTCAGCTGCTGTCTGATAAAAATGTGATGGATGATATCCAAATTTATTGTCTGTGCGATTGATGTATAACAATTCAAGCTGATCCTTATAATGTTTGGATAATGGATTTCCATTTTGACCTCCTGGTATGGATGTCCATGCATGTGTTATTTCTTGTATAGAGGGATCCAGACTATATACTGCCCTTTCTGACGCTCCATGATGTACAATTCTATCATCAGCCGCTGCAAGCGTGTATTCACTGCCATAAAATGGATAGGGGCCTGCATTATAAGGCCCTAATCCAGTTAAATGAAGTGGATACAATTGATGATACTCACCATAAAGCCACTCATCCATATTCGGCGTACCTAATCCCCAACGCGACGCTAAGTAATCAACAGCATCAGTTAAGGATTTATATGAGATATCGTTAATAGTTTCTAGTTCAGGGGTGGAAACATCATCAAACCATTCTACTGATTGATTGAACAGTGTCATATTCTCAAGAACATTATCCTGTGGATATCTATTCCTGACTTGATCTGGTACATCAGCTTCTGCATATTCATCTGCAAATACATTAACCCTAAAGAACTCTAACCATTCAGTGAATATTGTAGGGGCGACTATATCACGATGCATTTCTCCTAAGCTATACTCTGATCCGCCCCAATTTAGCATATAATTAAGAGCGGCTTGTAATGTTGAGTTACCTTTAGTGTCAATCGTACTCCAAACTGGTTGGAATGCTTCTACACTTGTATCTATTATATCAGATTGGAATCTTTGCATATCCTCAACAGATATTTTCTCATCCACAGCAATTTTATCCTGTATTAGCTTAGTAATACTGCGACTACGATACCCTGGAGCGAAGAAACTTCCCAAAAAGTAAGGGTAATCAGGTCCAGCAGTCTTCTGATTAGTCGAAGATAGAAAATGCTGATCAGGATCATGTGCTACTGGTAATTCGTTGTAAGGAATATATCCTAACCAATCATTTTCAGGATCAGAACCATTTTTAGGAGAACGACCCCAATCTCCAGCTGCCCGTATCGGATATTTTGCAACTGGTCTAATTGCAATATGTCCATCAGTGGTAGCAATTACTAAGTTTTGTCCTGGTACACTCCAGTCTTTTTGTGCTTCCACAAAATCTGATAACGTTTGACACTTCCAGAATTGCTGAACTGATTTGAAAAGATAATCTGGAATCCCATACATCAGATCATCATGACCAGTCCACCTCATAGAAATTGGAGCAAAACCAGCTTCTTCTACGACCGAACTAATATCTGGAGATATTATTGGTCCATGACCAGTAAACCGAATACTTAGGTTGTAATCCTCAGATCCTTTCACAGGGATGATATCGTAAAGAACCTTATAATCTTGCCAAACAGTACCATTCAAAAACTGTTTTCCATCATCTGATTCTTCATAATAGTAGTAATCAACCACATCTGCTCCTACGTTGGTGAATCCCCAACTAGCATAGTTAGTATGTCCTGCAATAACTCCGGCCGCGCCTATAAACGAGAACCCATAAACATTTATTCCTGATTCAGCTGATGCATGCTGCATTTCATACCAAACTGAAGGCATAACGAGTTGCAGATGCATGTCATTAGCAAGAATCGGATATCCTGTACTTGAAATATTTCCATCGATCACCCAGTTATTACTCCCAATTGTAGCCTTAAATATTGATGAATAGTCCTCCACTGTGAAGCCATTATTCTTATCAATCATAATTTGATTTGCTTTATCATCAGCATCGAGAATCTGAAGAAGACTGTTTTTTACCTCAGGTGAAATAGAATTTTGGGTTACCTTGGATAATGAATAGATGGAACTCGAAGAACCAGACTGAACAGAATAATTTCCATAATTCGGTAAAACAGGTATAATTCCAGCAGTATTATTTAGAGGAAAGAGTTCAAACATCTTAGCTTCTGAAAAGCTTGTTTCTAAAAGGGCAACTATGAATTCTCTGAATCCATCATGAGCTAGTCCTAACGCCATGTACTTACCATAGGCAATGGTATGATGAGGTAGCCATGACCTGGGTTTATAATTCAATAATCGGAATTCTAAGGGTAATTCATGCGAGTTAAGATGATCTATATAGTAGTTTATTCCAGATGTATAAGAATTTAATCCTGATATTAGTGAACTATCAGGATCTTCATCTAGCATTAGGTTCCAAGTTTCTAAAGCAGACCTTTCAAGACATAAGTTTCTCATTTGGATATCTGAAGGCAAGGCTTGTTCTCCCAAAATTTCTGAGACTCTTCCAGTAAATAACCGTCTTACCATATCAAGCTGGAATAGTCGATCCCTAGCATGAACATACCCAATAGTAAAAAACATGTCATTATCTGTTTCTGCAAAGATATGTGGTATTCCCCATTCATCATAATAACAAATAACTTCCTCTTCTACCCCAGGTATTGTTAAAGTTTTACTTCCATGCTCAGCATAGGTAGAAATATCCCATATTCCACCGTTCGGATTGATTAAATTTCCTAATGGAGGGATCAACCCTAGAGGTGTAGAGAGTACAATTATAATTAAAACTACAGGGATAATTGATAAAACAAGTCTGATTAAGGCATTTTTTGATTGTTGTTCCATCGTTGTACCCGCATTAGTATTTTGATTGTGGAGGCGCTCCTTCACATTGAATGGAATAAAAGCCTTTTTATGAGAGAAGGAGTTATTTTTATCGAGATATTATTTTTGTCCCGCAAACCTCCCCTTGACGGCCTTGGACTTGTTTTCGCTGTCATAGAATACAATAAAAGACCCGAAGTTCTTTGGTCTGGCTCCACATGGCATACAGAGGTAAGTAGTTGGGATTTATTGATAAAAATTCTAGCCACAGCCACTGGTGGATTTTTAGCAGCAGCTACTGGGGGTTGGTCTTTCTTTCCTATATTCTGGGAGAGTAACCAGACAAATTTTGAGGTTGAAATCTTCGCCTTGACCAAATTCTTTCCTATCTCAGGTCTTGGCACAGGTTATCTTATCATATATCATCAAATCGCGGAAATATTAACACAATTTTTACTGCTTGAAGAAGAAAATGTTGCACTCACTTTTGAAGGGATTTTTAATCGTAATTGGAATAATCAACAATTGAGTAATGAGCAATTGAAACAAATTAGGATTAAATGTCAAGAATTTTATGAGATTTTATCTCAACTTCAAACATAAGAAATAAGTATTGATTTTTCTTAAGTAGGAAACCCCTTGGAGTATTGCTCAAAAATGGATAAACAATATCATATTAGTGTTGGTAAAGAAGAAATTGAGGAAAGTCAACATTTAATCATTTGTGGTGACCCTGGTAGAGTACCTAGAATTTCTTCCCTTTTAAAAAATCCTCGAGAAATTTCTTTTAATAGAGAATACAGAATTCATCTCGGATATCTTAGTGATCGACCTGTACTAGTATCTTCGTGTGGAATAGGTGCACCTTCAACAGCAATAGGAATTGAAGAATTTGGGATTCTAGGAGTCAGAAATTTCATTCGTGTTGGAACATCAGGAATCTTATCACGCAAAGTAAAATTAGGGGATATAATATCTGCTACTGGTGCTATAAGAGATGAAGGAACGACCCATGAATATGTACCTGCTAGTTTTCCTGCGGTAGCTCATCCAGATGTAGTATTTGCATTACGTCAAGCAGTAAAACACTGTAATTTAGAGCAGAGATTTCATGAGGGAATCGTACATTCAAAAGATGCTTTTTATTCAGAAATTCCTGAGCTAATACCAGATTCAGTACATGCAGAAAATAAATGGAAAACATGGATTAAAGCTGGTACATTAATCACAGAAATGGAATGTTCTACCTTATTTGTTCTTGGTGCAATTAGAGGTTGGCGCACAGGGGGTATCATGGCAGCAATAGGAAACACAGAGGGTGGAGAATTGATAATAGATCATATGAAAGGACAGAAGGAAGCTATACAAGTTGCTGTTGAGGCGATTAAAAGACTTCTTTAACTCTCAGTTCTCTTTTAATTTCTTGATTACCCTAGAAACGGTCATTTTCGATAATCCTATATATTCAGAAGGATCTGCATCTGAAAAAGTCGATTTAGCCTTTTTATATGCTTCTTGACGACCTATTCCCTCCTTTAAAATAAGCTCAACCATTTTCTTTTCCATAAAAATTGCAGGATTCATATTTAGATTTCGTGCTATATTTTTTTCAAGAAATACCAAGTTTCCAAGTACTTTACTTATACGTAAAATCATATAATGCGTCAAAATAAATGTTTCAGGAATTATAATCCTTTCATTCCCGCTGTTAGACATATCCCTCTCGTGTTCTAAAGAAATATTTTCAAGAGCGGGAAGAATATTCGTTCTAAGCCTCTTAGCTAGCGAACATAGATTTTCTGAACTAATTGGGTTTTTCTTATGACCCATTGTCGAAGAACCAGTCTGTTCTTTGGAAAAGGCCTCAGCTACTTCCTGAATCTCTGATCTTTGTAAATTTCTGATTTCTTTAGCAATTTTTTCAATTACTGTTACGACTGATATTAAAGCAAACAGATACTGGGCAATAAATACTCGGGATACTACCTGATTTGTAATAAGGGGTGCTGTGAGATCTAGCTGTCCCATAACATGGTTTTGAATCTCGAACCCTTTTCCTCCAAAACTAGCAAAAGTACCAATTGCTCCACTCATTTTTCCGTAAAAATCTATTTTCTTTATTGAAATTAGGCATTCATCTAATTCATACGCCCAGAGAGCGAATTTCATCCCGTAGGTCATTGGTAGCGCGTGTTGGCCATGTGTTCTTCCAATACAAATGAGATCCTTAGTTTCTCCTGCTTTTTCTAGTAGTAAATCTTTCAATTTTAAAGCATCAATAATCAAAATTTCATGGGCTTCCTTCATTTGTAAGCCTAACACTGTATCGAGTATGTCAGAGCTTGTAGCCCCAATATGAACTTTATCACATCCAGTAACCCTTGTAAGAGCTTCTACTAAAGCCATTGTTTCATGGTGAGTATTCTTTTCGATTTCTTTAACAAGTTCAACTGTAACTTTTCCCTCACCTTTAAGAAGTTGAGAATACTCTTCTTCAGATATTGTTCCATGTTCAAAATGAGCTTTTGCTAAAGCTAGCTCCACTTGAACCATTTTATCTATCCTTGATTGTTCCTCGAATGTATTGGCAATTCTTGTTCTATATCGATCTTCCAACGGATTAATCATCTTTCTTCTTCCAGTGCAATCAAAAATTTATCAAAGCCATATATCAATCTAATGGTTCTCATTGCTTTTTACTTTTCGAACTGCGAAATACTAATATACTTAGCAATTGTTAACATTGTCAAGTCATTTAAACAAAAATGGTTGATAATTATGGCAAATGAACTTCTAATCTTAATTCATGCATCAACAGGTATGTTGGCCACTGTAACTTCAGTGTGGTTAACAGTAGAACTGTTTCATGCTAAGAACAACACAAATGTTCAACGAATAAAATACGGTGCTATTTTAGTGAATATCTTTGTGTGGCTTAGCTATATCATCGGAGGATGGTATTATGTTTTTGACTATAGTAGTGTTGATAAATATATCATTAATGGCAGTATTGACCTTAATTTTAGTGGTAGTGCTTGGACTTTCGCACACGGGTTTTTTACTGAGTCAAAAGAACATTTCTACTTTATCGGTATCCTTATTGCCCTGTACCTACTTATGCTTGCTTACAGAACCAATTTCGTATCCGATGAAAAAGCACGACGTTTAATGCTAGTCTTAGCTATTACGCTAATCATTGGTGGCATGATCCTAGAAGGATTTGGTGCTATCATGTCGATGGGTGTACGCTTAGGAATGGTACCAGGGTGATTATCATGAGTGAAACAGTAAAAATAGATAAATTAAATTATGGTTTTGGCCTCTCTCTCTCCATTGTCTCAATTATCAATGGATTGTTAACAGTGGGAAAAGAATTAGCCCCTGAAATATTCAAGGATTTTGCAATAGCGGTAAGTAAGCTTGTAGCTTTCAACCATCATTGGATTGGACATGCAGTCATTATCTTCGTTCTCTTCTTAGTCTTTGGTTTAGTTTTTTCACAAGCAAAAGTCTACAACTATCTACAAGAAAAATACATGCTTGATTATCAACAACTGCTCTTCGTTATTATGATTGGAGTGGTTGTTGGACTGGCACTAGTCAATGGATTCTTCTTTTTGCACACATTCTTTGGGTTATTCTAAAAAATACCCATTCCCTTTTTTTTAATTTTGGTTATTCTCTATCAATTATCTCAATATCAGCCGGCCCAGTTCCAATGAAGTGTATCTTCATTCCCAGATCTTTTTCAGTTGTGTAAATCCAGTTTTTAGCTTCGTCTGACAAGCCATCAAATGATGTTTTTCCGCGATCTATCGGGAAGAGCACATCCAATTTTGTTACTGCAACTCGAGTTGCACTATTCAAATCAATACTCCTCCGAGCAAGTTCAGCATTAAATGGAGCTGCTCTCCGTAGTCGTTTAGTAACTGTTCCATACTCAGTCCATCCACGATTTATGGTTTCTTCTTCTGATAGCTCATCAGGTAAAAATCCCTTACCTACTCTTGTCACATAAGCTTTGAAAACGATTGTCACATCAGTAACCACTGTTGGACCAATTCCGACATCAGAACAAATAGCAGAAGCAGTCACATCCTTTGTTGTCACATACGGATAGCTACCATGAAATAAAGACAGATAAGTTGCCTGAGTTCCTTCCAATAACACGGATTCTCCTTTTTTGAGTGCTTTGTGAATCTCACCTGGAACATCAATTAAATAGGGTTTCAGTTCATCAATATCCTTCGCCAGTGCTAATGAACGACGTACACGCTCCTCATTTGCAGGACCTGAACCTGATCCTGTAGTACCTATCTTATCCTTTAGATGAGAGTTTGTAGAATCTATTTTTTGATGCTTATCAGATATAATTCCACATTGTGGGTCAACAAAGGCTTTGCCCTCAATATCAGTAGTCGCTACCTCTTGGAGGAAGACCTCAGGGTTAACCAACACACCTGGTCCAATAAGAAATTTCTCTACTTTTTTGCTACCAATTGCAGAGGGTACCATTCTTAATTTGTACACTTTTCCTTCAACAATTATTGTATGCCCTGCATTTGGCCCAACTCCACCACGAACCACAATACTTGGGCTCCTTTTTTTCACTAGATAGCTAATTATCTTACCTTTTCCCTCATCTCCCCAAAATCCACCTACAACGATATCTACAGCCATTTATAACTCACCTTTAAGCTTCAGAAAATTATTGACGCACTGTTCTGATATTCCAACTTCCGAGATGAAAAAATCTCTTGCTTCTCCATTACTCATGTTTTTTTCTCTGTATTGCTCAGCCATAAATTCCATTCTTTCATGTGGAAAAACGATCCACGAAGTAGTCTCTTCGATGTAGAAATCAGGCTTAAGTGATGACCATGGCTTGTAATAAAGAGTTGCCAACTTGATCTCAGCAGGTTTTTTCATTCTTAAATATTGAAGAGCAAAATCCAACGAAACACCACTATCTGCAACATCATCCACTAAAAGAATCTTTTTTCCATAAACATGTCCAGGGAGGTCCTGATATATAATGGGTTCCTTAAGTGTTTTATCGATTCCTGAATAGAAGCCAACTTGCATAATAGCAAGCGTAACTTTATGCTTTTCAGCAAGTAAGAGATCAGAAAGTATCCTTGCAGGGACTAATCCCCCACGTGAAACTCCAGCCATAACATCAGGCCTAAATGCACATTTTCTTATCTCCATATATAACTGAAAACTCAGATTTTCAATATAATCCCATGAAGGGGCAATAAAAGACAACTTATTCTCAGACAATCTATTTTCCGGCTTCTTTTTTACTCATAAGAGAGGACATGTGAAAATAAATTGATTACTTTTTCGCTTTTCGCTCAAAAATAGGAGATTATTTGTCTATCAATAAGGAGTTAGGGATCCACAATTGAAATTCATTTCCTTTAGTATAATA
Source organism: Candidatus Hodarchaeota archaeon (assembly GCA_016840305.1). The sequence goes on along the minus strand of JAEOSP010000434.1, from coordinate 2,742 downwards.
AGGAATAATTTTTAATTGCCCATTTAGATGTTGCATGATTACAGACGCTAGCGTTACTCCTGTATAAAAGCCATGCGATTCCCATCTTTCAGTAATCTTGGATGCAAGTATGTCGCATGTTTTCTCTGGGATGGGAGTTGAAACATAGTCACGGATAGTTAAACAGAAATGCTGATCAAATTTATGACCTTCAATCATTATGGGGAATTCAGAAGCGTTTGAATCACCATTGGAATTGATTAAAAACTCTATTAACTCATGTATTGCGTAGCTTAAGTAACCATCATCATAAATCCAAACTATGGGGATGTTTAATTCAAAGGTCTTCTTTGAATATTCAAAGTTTTTAATGAGAGTTGGAACAAGGTTTGAAATATCTATACTCTCAGCCATTATAGTTTCAGTTATAGGTGATCTTTGTAAAACCTCAAATATTAGTGTTACCTTATCAATTGTTTTTGAAGAGCGAGAAGCAATATCTATTATTTCTGTTACTTTTTTATCTTCTAATCCTTCCTCATATCCGTTTTTAAGGACTAAAAGCTCGAGATGGCTAACAATCTTCTGTAAATCATTGCGTAAAAAATGTGAAAGCATCGCTGTATAACGTTCTTCTTCAAGTTTGAGCTGTTTTATTGCTTCCTCAGCATATTTTCTTTTCGAGATATCTTCAATTATTCCGTCGTGCCATTGACCGTTTGGTGAAACACGAGCTGAAATAGATGCCCAAAAGTGAATCCCATCCTTTGTTTTCATTAATGCATCTTTAATATTAAGCTGGCCCTCTCTATATAAATCCTCCACAAACCCAATTCTATCTTCAGCATGAACATATAAGTCAGAAAGCGGAGTGGAAGAAATTTCTTCCAAAGAATTATAACCAAACATTTGAAAAAAGGCATAATTTGCTTGGAGAAGTCGTCCTTGTCGACTAACACGAAAAATACCAGAATTGACATTCTCCACTAAAGTCCTATAGACACGCTCACTATCGATTAATTGCGCCTCAGCTTTTTTCCTTTCTGTTATATCCCTCGTTATAGATATAAAAGAAGTAGGTTGATTTTTATCATCAACAATCGCCGATACGATTAACTCTCCAGGAAAACTTGTTCCATCTAGTTTAAGAAGTTTATATTCAAATGTTAGAGGTTTTGTCTCACTAAGGATTTTGCCTGCATTCGCAATTGCAAAATTTCTATCTTCAGGTGCTATAAAATCTAATGCATTACGACCAATAAGATCATTTACACTCTTTGCTCCATTAAGCTTCAATGCAGCCTCGTTGGCTTGAATTATGTTAAAATCAAGGTCAGTAAGAACAAGTGCATCTGGGTTGAATTCAATGAGGTTTTTATAACTCTCTTGTGCCTCTTTCTCAGCAGATATATCAGTCAATAATCCAAAAGAACCAATCATTCTCCCTTCATTATCCATAAGAGCTGTACCTGTTACTCTAGCTGTATATATAGAACTATCACTCCTAATGAAAGATAATTCATAAGTTGATGAAGGGATCTGTTTTTCATATCTCTCCCTTGCTTTTATTTCAAATATTGCAGAGGATTCTGCGGTTAGATATTCCTCAACACGATGACCGCTCATTTCCCCTAAAGTGTATCCGATCATGTTCTCAAGTGCAGGATTAACATAAAGAGTTTTGTTTTCAAGGTCTGTGACCCATACACCTTCACCCATTGTCTGAATAAGTGACCGATAACGCGCTTCAGAAGCGTAAAAATCCTGGCGACTATGAGCAAAGCCCAGTACACCGACAACCCTTCCGTCCTCAATTCGAGGATTGGCTTTTATTTCGAAAACCCTATACTCACCACTTTTTGTTAAAACACGAATTTCAGGTGTAGGGGGGATTATTCCTTTAACAACATCTTCAAAACCTCTAAATATATTAGGTAAATCATCAGGGTGAATTTTAGTAGCAAAATTTTCTCCTATCCATTCATTAATTGACCATCCAGTCAACTTGACCGCCACAGAATTAATAGAAGTAATTTTTCCTTCTAAGTCTGTCGTAAAGATTACTTCACGAGAATTCTCAACTAAACTTCGATAATGCACTTCAGATTTACGTAAATCGTCAAGAGAATCCTGATATTTAGCAAAAACAATTCTGATAATATCTTTAATATCATCAGGTACATCATTACGAGATAGTACATCATTGATATCCAAAGGAAGGACACCACTTCAAAAGGAATAATTATCATAAATTTGAGTCATTTTTGTAAGGAATTACATTAATTGAAAAATGTTTATTGGTAATCAATTATTAAATTTCCTGAATAAGAAAGTAATTTATTATTGAGTCTTTAGTCGTTTAATCCTCTTCCTACTCGTAGAAATACCATCAGCTTGAATTGTGAAAAAATAATGGAACCATTAACCCACAACCCAAATACAGACCATTTAGAATGGAATGAAAGTTATTATTTATGTTTTGCTGATTCAAAAACCAACATAAGAGGTATGTCAAGAGTTAGATTACTATATTTAGATATAGGGGAAAGATTTTGTAAAAAGGGGATATTAAAAGAGAAAAAAGATATATTTTTCATGCATAAATCGGAGATACGAAAACTTGCTTATAAATCTTTAACGGATGGTGGACAACGAAAAATTTCCATTTTAATTGAGAAAAGAAAAGATATGTTTCTGAAATACGAATATTCTATCCCTCCTAAATTTATCCAAGGAAATAGGGAGTTTGATGATCCTATTCTT